>JBOGWV010000028.1:0-5450 GCA_050693975.1 Actinomycetota bacterium | reverse complement strand
CCCATCACGCGCAGGAGGTAGTCCTCGTACTGGACGAGCCGGCGCACGGTGTTGAACGATGACTCGTCCTCGAGCCGCCCGTAGAGCAGGGTTCGACCGACCTTGTACCAGCGGTCGGCGCGCAGATGGCTCTGCGCGTACAACTTGGCGAACAAGTAAGCGTCGCCGTCCTCTTCGGCCACCTTCAAACGAATGGGGGTCGAGCCCCCGGAGCCCTCGAGGCCGAACGGTTTCATGCTCAGAACGGTGACGCCGAGCTGCTCTTCGAGCGCCCGCTTGATGGCGTCGCCGCGCTCCCCTCCGATGTCGAGGTGCGCGGTTCGCCCACCCCCATAGGCGACGGGAAACACGTCGTTGGGAGTCATCCTCCGAAACGCGACGATGGAGATCGTGACGGCCAGGATCAGCCCGAAAACCGTGTCCGACGGTGACTCGACGCCGAGATAGAAGCGCGACAGTCCCGCCGCCACCAAGAGCGTCCCCGCCACGACCTTGCCGTAGTTTCGGTAGCGTCCGGGAACCACCAGGGTGTAGAGAATTCCGAGCAGCGTGACCGCAAGCGCCGCCATTTCCGCCGATGGGTGGGACGGGCCCTGCCAGTGGTCGAGGATCTCGATGCCCACCGGGCGTGGGCGCGCGATCAGCGCCGCCGTGCCGATGGTGATGAATCCGACCGCCAGGATGCTTGCGAGATAGACGAGCAGGTGACGGAATCGCCTGAAGCCAAGCAGCGCCAGGATCGTGGCCCACCTCAGCAGACGCAGCGTCAGGTCCGAGACCAACACGTTGTCGACTGTGCGCGCTATGGCGGTGAGGGTGTCGGAGCGGAAGCGGGCCACGAAGCGCAACATGGCAAGGTCCACCCGAGCCATCCAGGCACCGGTGCCCTCGACGAAGAGAAAGAGCATCCACACGAGGATTACGAGCCCCGCAAGTACGAGCATGATCTTCCCCGTCGTACGTAGCGGACGCGGAAGGGGAGGAGGTTCGCCGGATGGTCGGCGGCGTTTCCTGTCCGGCGAAACGGCGTGTGTGTCACCCTGGTCCGGTGTGGTGGCGTTCTCGAGCGTGCTCACTGCGATGCTTCCTCGAACGCGGTGATTTGATTGACCGCCAGCCATTCGCTCGCCACGTCGGCCGGCTCCGCACCTGTTGCCACCTGCCTGTTCAGCTCGACCAGCTCGCGGCGATCGAGGCTCCTGCTGACGGAGTCAAGCGCGTCGGCAAAGGCGCTTCCGTAGCGATCCATCACCGATTGCCTGACGACTGGAACGATGTTCTCGGAGGGCTGGAGCCCGCGATCGTCGCGCAGCACCACGAGGTTGTTCTCGTCGATCGCCGGATCGGTGGTGAACATCAGAGCGACATCGATCTCGCCACCCTGCAGGGCAGACACGGTGTGGGGGCCGCCGGCGTCGAGCGCTCGGAAGGATTCGAACTCCAGCCCATAGACACTTTCGAGCCCCAGGAGGCACAGCGGACGTAGCTCGCACTCCGGAGGTCCACCCATAACGAGCTCGGGGGCATAGGGAGCGAGGTCGCTGATCGCTCGAACTCCTAGGCGCGAAGCGGTCTCGCCGGTCACCACGAACTCGTTCTTGTTCTCCGCCACAGAGAACTCGAGGGCGCGCAATCCGCGTTCGCTTAGTTGTCGTTGTAACTCCTTGTGAGTTGCGGCCGGTGGACGAGCGTCGGTTGGTCTCTGGTTTAGCCCTAGAAAGTTCAGCAGGGCTCCCTGGTACTCGGGGACGACATCGATCACACCCTGTTCGAGGGCGGGTTCGAGAACCTCACGGGAGCCGGCGCCGACGAGAATCTGAACCGGGAGGCCGCGCTCACGTAGCGCCTGACCGTAGAGCTGCGCGAGCAGCTCGCTCTCGCTGAAGTCGAACGGGGCAACCACTATGTCAGAGCTGCGCGTAGGAACCGGACCGCCCGCCGCGGAAGGCAGTCCGATCTCGACGCAGCCGGAGGACGCGGAAGCGCATAGGAGCACGAGCGCGCCCGAAGCAAAGGCCCTCTTCGTGCCGCGCGAGGACCGGGACGCACTTCCGATGCCGGCGCGCTCCAACCGAGTGCGCCCATTTTCGTTCATCTACACACCCCAAGACGGAACTCGGACGGGAGGTCCGCGTTCCATCCAATCATTTCGGCCCTCCCGTGTGACCCGACCTGAGCAATATTGAAAGGGCGATCCGAACTGGGAGTGGGCGGTTGAGTAGGGTTCGCTCGTGACCCGGGATGATCAACTGAACGCCGCGGACGAAACTCCACAACCAGGACCGGAGCGGGCGCCCTTTTTGTCCCCCCACCGGCGCAGCCACGCGCTGCGGCTGGGGATAGCCGTCGTGCTACTCGCCCTAAGTGCCCTTCCGGTACGTCGCCGAGGTGTCACCGACATCGAGTCGGACGTTTTCTACGGCCTAAACGGTGTCCCGGGCTTCCTGTTTTGGCCCATTTGGGCGGTTATGCAACTGGGCAACATCCTGGCCGTGCCCCTGGTCGCCGGCGTCATGCTGTTGCTGCGTAGGGTTCGGCTGGCCATCGATGTGGCGGTGGCCGGAAGCGCCGCCTGGTTGGTCGCTACGCTCATCAAGTCGATCGTGGCACGAGGGCGCCCCGGCGAAATACTTACCGACGTCATCCTGCGAAGCGCGCCGGCATCGGGGCATGGCTACGTGTCGGGTCACGCCGCGGTCGCCGCAGCCATGGCGGCCGTCATCACTCCCTATGTGGCTCGTCCCTGGAAGATCGTGGTGTGGTCTCTCGCCGTCCTGGTCGGACTGGCGCGCGTCTATGTCGGGGCGCATCTTCCGCTCGATGTCGTGGGAGGGGCCGTGATGGGATGGGCCATCGGCTCGCTGGTTCACTTCCTGCTGGGCGAGCCGGAGCGAACCCTGCATCGAGCCGTTTAGACGGCGGCTAGCTCGTCGGACGGGGTGGCTCCCTCGGGCGAGAACACTTTGGCGTTGCGCAGGTCGACGAACACCATCGAGCCGTCGTGGATCCCCATGATCTGGTCGTTGGGCGAGTGAGCGTCGAGCTTCTGGCCGTCGGACAGCTCGACGGAGACCTTGGAGGCCCAGCCCAGGTCGGCGATCCTCTGGACCGTTGCGCGGCTGCTCGAGCCGTTGGCCGTCAGCGACAACGTGACGTCGTGGGGGCGGACGTAGGCGGTCGCCGACATACCGTCCGACAGGTGCGCGGCGCCGTCGACTTGCTGCTCGCCAAACTGCACGTGCCCGTTGATGACTATGCCGTTGATGACGTTCGCGGAGCCGACGAAGCCGGCCACGAACGGCGTCGCAGGCTCGTTGTAGACGGCCTCCGGCGAACCCACCTGCTGAACCTCTCCCTCGTGCATGACTACGACTCGGTGAGCGAGCTCGAGCGCCTCCTCCTGGTCGTGAGTCACGAGGATGCTGGTCACACCCAGTTCCCGGTGGAGCTCGTCTAACCACTTCCGAAGGTCCTGACGCACGCGCGCGTCGAGTGCTCCGAACGGCTCGTCAAGCAGTAGCACCTTGGGGCGCGGGGCGAGCGCACGCGCCAGCGCGACGCGCTGTCGCTGACCGCCGGATAGTTGCTCGGGAAAGCGGCTCCCGTAGGGCGCGAGCTGGACGAGCTCGAGCAGTTCGTCGACACGCTTTTTCTGCTCGGCCTTCGACGCCTTTCTGACGCTAAGCCCGAAGGCAATGTTCTGCCGCACGTTCATGTGGCGGAACAGCGCGTAGTGCTGAAAAACCATGCCGACTCGCCGGTCCTGCACGCTTGTCCACGTCTGCTCCTGGCCGCCTAGATAGATGTGGCCGCCGTCGGCTCGCTCGAGCCCTGCGATCATCCGCAACACCGTCGACTTGCCGGAACCCGAGGGCCCGAGCAGCGCGGTGATCTTGCTCTCGGCGGCTTCGAAGGTGACGCCCTTGGCCGCGTGGAACTTCCCGAAGTACTTGTTTAGGTCCTTGACCGCGATCGCAGCTCGGTTGCCATCGGACGACTCGCGGTAGGACTGGGCGATTTTGGTGGTGGTCATCGCGATATCTCCTTTTTCTGACGGTGCTTGAAGAACTCGATTGCCACGAGAAGCAGGATGGACAGGGCCGCCAGGGTGAGCGCAACGATGTACGCCTGCGCGTCCTGGCGTTCCTCGAGAGCCCTGAAGATGAACATGGTGGCGGTCTCGTTAAGGCCTTGTATCGATCCGGACACGATCAGCACTGCCCCGATTTCGCCGATGGCGCGTGCCGCCGAGAGCGCGATTCCGTAGAAGAGCGCCCATCTGATGTTCGGCAGCGTTACGCGGAAGAAGCTCTGCAGAGCAGAGGCACCCAGCGTCTTGGCTGCCTCCTCTTCGTCCGTGCCGATCTCCTGCAGCACTGGAAGGACCTCGCGGATCACGAACGGAATGCTGATGAAGATCGTAACGATGACCATCGAAGGAACGGCGAAGATGATTTGAATTCCGCGCGCCGCAAAGAACGGCTCGAACCATCCGCCTCGCCCGAAGAGCAGCACCGCCATCAGTCCGACGATGACGGGGGAGACCGCCATGGGGAGATCGACGAACGCGTTCAGGAGGCTGCGTCCGGGGAAGTGGTCGCGCGCCAGCACCCAAGCCGTGATGACTCCGAAGAAGGCGGTGACCACCACCGTGATGAGGGTGGTGGTCGCGGTGAGCTTGAACGAGTTCTGCACATCGGCTTGGGAGAAGGTCCTGCTGACGAGTTCCCAACCCTCTCTGACGACGGAGAAGAGGATGCCGAGCGTGGGCGCGAGCAGCAGCACACCGACGTAGACCAGAGCCAGAATGAAGAGGACACCTCGAACCACGCGCCTGCGTGCGCCCCCCCGAAGAACGATCTGCCCCGCGGTGCTCATGGGCTCGCCTCGGGTTCGGGACTGGATCGCCGAGGAGTGTCACCGCCATGAGCGACGAGCTTGTAGGTCACCATCACCAGCGCGAACGAAGCGGCGAACAGCAAGGTCGAGACCGCCGCCGCTTCCTCGGGCTTGAATTGACCCGTGAGTTGAAAGATGAACACCGGGGCGGTCAGCGTCCTGTTGACGAGATTGGCCGATACGATGACGACCGAGCCAAACTCACCGAGCGCTCGGGCGAACGATAGCAACGCTCCAGCCGCGATGGCCGGGCGAAGGGCGGGCAGCACGACACGTCTAAACGTGGTCCACGAGCTTGCACCCAACACGTACGACGCTTCCTCCTGCGCCTCGTCGAGTTCGCTGAGGACGGGCTGCACCGTCCGAACCACGAACGGAAGCGTAATGAAGAGAAGCGCCATCAAGATGCCGGGCGCGGCGTAGACGACGTCTATGCCCGCGTCTTTCAACGCTGCTCCAATCGGCGACGCCGGTCCGTAGAGCGCGACCAGCATGACGCCGGTCACCAGAGTGGGAATGGCAAAGGGCAGATCGACGATCGCCGACAGGAG
>JBOGWV010000027.1:0-22359 GCA_050693975.1 Actinomycetota bacterium | reverse complement strand
CCTTGTCGGTCGTGAAGCCCGCGTTCTCATCGGACTCTGTGTCCACACTCTCGCCCTCGATGCCGCACGCGGCCAGGAACGCGGCCATAGCCGCGCCGGCCCCGAGGCGCTGCAGCATCTCGCGGCGAGTCATCCGCCTGACGGGGCCGGAACTCATTCGCCCCGGAAATCTCTGGCTCATTGCTCTCCTCTCTTGGTGACGACAAAGGTGTGCTCGGGATGCCACGTGAGCCGGACGCGCTCTCCGGCTGCCGCAGCTCTGCTGGCTTTGGAAATGTTCTGTACGTAGGCGATGATCCTGTGGTCGTCATCGGTGCGGCATTCATAGGTGGTGCCGATGCCGGTGTAAGTGGACATGATGATCGTCGCCTCGACGGAGTTGTCGCCTTCCCCGACCTCCACTTCTCCCGCAGCCCTGATGGTGAGCTTTTCGGGACGAACGCCCACTCGAACGGCGCCGTTGACGCCCTTTGCCCGCCCGAGCCGGTCGCCCGGCACGGAGACCACCTGACCAGGTTGCAACCGGATCTTCGCAAGGTTCCCATTCGTGCTCTCGACCACCCCGTCGAGCAGGTTGGACGCACCAAGAAAGGAGGCTACGAACTCGGTCGCCGGGAGTTCGTATACCTCCTCAGGAGCGCCGACCTGCTCCATTCGACCCGCGTTCATCACCGCGATCCGATCCGACATCGTCATGGCCTCCTCTTGATCGTGGGTGACGTAGATGAAGGTGATACCGACTTCGGACTGAATTCGCTTCAGCTCGAGCTGCATCTGCTTCCGCAGTTTGAGGTCGAGCGCACCCAGTGGCTCGTCCAACAGCAGCACCTGGGGACGGTTGACGAGCGCCCGGGCGAGTGCGACGCGCTGCTGCTGGCCACCGGAAAGCTGGTTCGGCCTGCGCTCACCCAAGCCAACGAGATCGACGAGTTGAAGCATCTCGTCGACGCGCGGCCCGATCTCTGCCTTTGGAACCTTCTTGCGCTTTAGTCCATACGCGACGTTCTCTTCGACGCTCAGATGGGGGAACAGCGCGTAGGACTGGAACACGGTGTTGACGTCGCGCTTGTAGGGCGGGAGCCCCGAGACCTCTCGGCCCCCGAGGTAGACGGTCCCACCGGTGGGATCCTCGAAGCCTCCGATCATGCGAAGAGTGGTGGTCTTCCCACATCCGGAGGGGCCCAGAAGCGAAAAGAACTCACCCGTCTCGATGGTTAGTGTGAGGTCCTCGACCGCAACGGTGTCCCTGAACGCCTTGGTGATGCCTTCGAGTCGAACGTCCGACATCAGTGCATCCCCTTGTCGGCCCACTCGAGTGCTTCAACGAGCACGTCGAGACCTTTGTGAAGATCTTCCTCCCCGATAACCAGTGGAGCCAGCAGACGCACGACGTTGTCGTAGGTCCCCGCCTTCAGGATCAGCACCCCGTTGGTGTGACACCGCTTCAGGATCGCGGCCGTTGCAAGCTTGGCCGGCTCTTTGGTCTTCTTATCCGTCACCAGTTCCAGAGCGACCATGGGGCCGAGCCCTCGCACCTCGCCGACGATATCGAGGGTGTCAACGAGCGGGTCCAGACGATCACGAATGATCTGTCCCTGCCGCTTGGCGCGGTCCAGCATGTCCGTCTCGCTCAGCTCCGCGAGCACGGCGAGAGCGGCGGCACATGCGACTGGGTTTCCACCGTAAGTGCCACCGAGCCCCCCGACGTGGGGAGCATCCATGACCTCGGTCTTGCCGGTGATGCCCGAGATCGGGAGCCCCGCGCCCAGCGACTTAGCGGTCGTCACCAGATCGGGGATCACGTCGTACTGCTCGATGGCGAGCATGGTCCCGGTACGACCCATGCCGGACTGCACCTCGTCGTCGATGTAGAGGATGTCCCTTTCCTCGCAGATCGACTTCAGCGCGGGGAGATAATCGTCGGGCGCGACCACGAAACCACCCTCGCCCTGCACCGGCTCGACCAACATGCACGCGACGTTCGCGGCGCCGATCTGCGAATCGATCAGGTCGGCGGTGTAGTCGGCGCACGCGATGCCACACGAATCCGGCTCGAGGTCGAACGGGCAGCGGTAACAGTAGGCAAACGGGGCCCGGTAAACCTCGGGCGCGAACGGCCCAAAGCCGTGACGGTAGGGCATCTCCTTGGCGGTCAGAGTCATCCCGAGGAGCGTTCGCCCAGAGAACCCATTGGAGAATCCGATGACGGCGGGGCGTTCCGTAGCGTAGCGGGCGATCTTCACCGCGTTCTCAACCGCCTCGGCCCCCGAGTTCGCGAGCATGGTCTTCTTGTCGTGGTCTCCCGGAGCAATCTCGTTCAGGCGCTCGGCCAGCTCGACATAACCCTCGTACATCGACACGTGGAAGCACTCGTGCAGGAACCGCTCGGCCTGCTCGACCACCGCCCGTGTGACCCGCTCGTTGCGACGACCCACGTTGAGTACCCCGAGCCCACCCGCCAGATCGATGAAGCTGTTGCCGTCGACGTCGGTGACCCTTGCTCCCTCACCGCCGTCAACGAAAATCGGTGCCGTGTTGAACACGGCCCGCGGCACTGCCTTTTCTCGTCGCTCGAACATGGCCCCGGAAATCGGTCCCGGTATCTCGGTCATGGTGGCCCCCAGTTGCTTCGGTCACTACCGCGCCCGACTCTCCCCAGACAGAAGCTACCAGCGGGCAGGCCCTTCAGCATGAGGCCCCAGACCCGTCCGGACAACGCCCTTTCGGGGCGGAGAAGTTGCGCAAAGCACTCAAAACGTGCCGGCGTCGCGCCGGGCGGCTTCGACCGAAGATGCCAGGGCGTCGGCATCCTGCATGAGGGCGCGGACCTTCTTGAGGGCCTCTCTCAGATCATCGATGTTGGTCAGGCCTGCGGTGCGCGCGGAGGTCAACAGATACGAGGCCTGATCCAGAAGCCCTTCGAGTTCCGCAGTGTTCTCGGCAGATGGCATGACTGAGGCGGCTCCCCTGCAGTGTCGTTTGCGACAGGTTATGCGCTCGAGTCGGTGCGTCTGTCCTCCCGGGGAATCCACAAGGACACGTGGGCGGGGCGCATCGCCTCGGTCACCACCCCGCTGAGATCTGCGGTCAGCGCGCCGAGGTCGTGCTCGTGGCGAAGCCTCTGGCCGAACTTCTCCACGAGACGGGCGGCGTCATATTTGCTGCGGTAAAAGCGCTGGTCGATGAGCCGCTGGATGCGCTCTCGCAATGGTCGGAAGAGCGTCACCACCACCAGCGTCGAGAACGCAACCACGAGAGGTGAGTTCTCACTGACGGGGATGAGCGCTCCGATTAGGACGCTGAGGCCGAAATAAGCCCCCGCCAAAACCGCAGTCAACGACGCGTAGACGAGCGTTCGGTTGATCACCGCGGTGAAGTCGAACAGATTGTGCCGAATCATCGCCCCGGTGATCGCGATCGGCATCGGGAGCGCCAGCAGCCAGAAGGTTGGGACTCCGAACAAGTTGTACAAGATGCGGGCCCGGCCCTCGTCGGGGAGCCATACGTCCGTCATGTAGACCGATCCGTAGCCAATGATTGCGCCGGCAATCACGACGAGGACCCACTTTGTCTGTCGCCGCTGCTGCGAATCCGCGGACCTGCGATAGCGGGTGTACTGCGCGAGCATTCCGGTCGTCCACCCCAGCATCAGCAAGGCGAACATCTCAACGGTCGCGGTAAAGGGGTTGATGAGGCTGAACCACGAGTCCGGAAACAGGCCCCACAGGAGGCAGTAGGAGGCCCAGAACATGGCCCCGAAACGCGCCCCGCGCGGGACGAAGCGGCCGTCGGGAAACAGCAGGAAAAAGCAGAGGGCGAGCAGCAGGCCGAGGGCCTGCGTCAGGTTGGCAACGTAGCTCGCCGGCGCGGCCAGGTCGAGGGCATCCAAGGTTGGGGTCACCCAGACCGGATAGCCCACGAAGACCGCCGAGAAGAACATCGCCGTCGGCTGGTCGCTCCTCCCCCACGCGATCCCCATAGAGGTTACCGAGAGGAGGCCCACGAAGGCGACCTCCAGAGCCAGAACAACGAGGGGATAGACCGAAGGCGAACTGAGAAAGTCGAGCAGCCCGCCGCCTGCGAATAAACGGGCCACTTCTCCCTGGGTGCCTCGGGCCACGTCTTCGAGCTGCTCGTAGCGTACCGGAACCGACGCGGCGAACAGGCCCAGTGTTACGAGCAGGAAGGCGCGCCAGACTGCGCGCAACTGGAGGGCGCGTAAACGACTAAGGCGGCGAATGGGTTGGTCGTCCGCCACGACCTGGGTTCCTGCCATTCATTGACAACTGTGGCCCAAACCTTCACCCAGGACAACCGGCTTTGACCTCCTCAATTGAAGAAGACCCGGCCGATGACCGGGTCCCTCAGCCCAGCACCCGCCCGATGTAGTCGTTGACGAATCGACGCTCGGGATCAAAGCGGTCGCGAACCGACATGAAGTCGTCCCACGCGGGATACCGGGGCCGAAGGGACGTCGCGCTCTGGAAGTGTCGCTTTCCCCAATGCGGGCGCCCACCAAAGTCGTCCATGACGTCCTCGACGGCGCGAAAGAACGGCTCCCACTCCATCTTTTCGAACATGTGCACCGCGAGGTAGCAGGTGTCGCGGTCGAATGCCGGGCTGAGAAACGCGTCATCGGGAGCGACGAACCGCACTTCCAATGGAAACGGCACGTCGAACCCACTCTCTTCGATCAGGTTGCGCACGGCCGTCACGGCCGCGGCCGCCTGCCCGCGAGGGATCGCGTACTCCATCTCCGTGAACCGAACGCGCCGGGGCGAAGCGAAGATCCGGTAGGACCGATCGACCCGTTGGCTCGATCCCGCGGCCCTCGCCGCCAGCCGGTTCAGCCTGGGGATCATGGTGGGCCACCTGCGCCCGGTGCGACACACGAGTCCAAAGGCGTGATTGACCAACAGAACATCGCCAACCCATGCGCGCGCACGAGACCGCGGCCGCGGTTCTTCGTCGACGCGGTTATTCGTGCGCGTGAGAGCGAGCGAACTGTGGGGAAAGGTGTAGAACTCGAAGTGATCGTTCGAGTCCGCCAGCTCCTCGAGACCGGCAAGGACCTCGTCCAACGGCCGCGGCTCGTCCACCGCATGCAGAGTGAACGCCGGTACCGTCTGCAGGGTCATGGCCGTGACCACACCCAGGGCCCCGAGGCTCACACGGGAGGCTCGCCATGCGTCCGGATCGTCGGAGGCGTCTACCTCGATCCGCTCGCCGCTCGCAAGAACAAGCTCAACCGATTGAATGCCGGCGGACAGGTTAGCCAGTCTCGCTCCGGTCCCGTGGGTTCCGGTTGCGGTCGCACCGGCTAGTGACTGGACGTCGATGTCACCCAGGTTCTCAAGAGCAAGCCCATGTCCGGCCACGGCTTCGCTGAGCGCGTTCAAGGTGATTCCGGCCTCGACCCGCACTAGACCGGATGAGGAGTCCACGTCGAGCACCCGGTTCATCAGCTCGAGGGATAGCAGCATTCCATCGGTCGGCACTGCATCGCTGAAGGAGTGACCCGCGCCCGCCACTCGTACAGTCCAGCCTCGCTCACCCGCATGCGCCAGCGCGGTCGCCACCTCGTCGGAGGTCGTCGGCGCCAGAAGCGACGCCGGTTGACAGGTTTGATCGCCGGTCCAGTTGCGCCAGTTGCTCCCGTTCACAGGAAGCAGCGGCCCTCTCCTCGGTAGGTCGGCACCTCGTCAACGATCCGGTCGCCCTCGATCAGGAAGAGCCGGTCGAAGCGCTCGCACAACTCTCCGGCCTTCGCGTGACGAAAGTAAACCCGGTCACCGACCCGAAGGCTCTCCGCCGCCTTGCCGAGCAGCGGAGTCTGCACCTCGCCTGCCCCCTCCTGCCGATCGAGCTTCAGCCCCACCGGCAGGTGGGGGCTGGGCAGGCGCGCGTCGTCGGCGGGGCCGGACGCCAGATATCCGCCGCCCAGGACCGTGGCGACGCCCGGCTTGGGTTTGCGAACCACGGCCAGAGCAAACATCGCGGCCGAACGCGGCTGGAAGGAGCGATAGGTGTCGAACAGTGTCGGTGCCAGGAGTCCGGAGCCCGCCGCGACTTCAGTGACCGCGCTCTCACGAGCGGTGCTTTCGATACTGCCGGTACCGCCACCGTTCACGAACTCGAGGGGCGTCACGGCCTCGACCGCGCTCACCACCTCGGCCCGGCGATCGGCCAGCTCACGCGCCGACCTTGCTTGTAGCGCGCGGAGAGCTGCGGCGCGCAGCGGCCGGCGCGGTGGAGCGTCCCCGACGCCCGCAATCTGTGCCTCGTAGGCCATCACTCCGACCAGACGAAAGCCCTGGCGGCGGTCAACCTCCCGGGCGAGTGCAGCCGCATCGCCGGGGTCATGCACCGGCGATCGCTTCGCTCCGATACGAACCCGCCCATCAAGCGGCCACCAGCCCGCATCAATATCCAGGCACACGCGTAGTGGAACCGCGGGCTTTGCGACGATCGCCTCGATGAGGTCGAGTTGCTCAACGCTGTCGATCATTATCGTCACCCGGTTGTCGTCGCGCTGCGCCAGTTCCCTCAACGCCGATCGGTGGGTGGTGGGATAAGCGACGACCAGATTATCGAACCCGCATGAAGCGAGCCACAACGCTTCGGGCAGCGTGAAGGCGAGCGTCCCGCGCCAGCCCTTGGTTCCGAGCACGCGCTCCTGCAGGTCGCGACAGCGGACCGATTTGCTCGCCAGCCGGATCGGCTTACCCGACGCCCGGCGGACGAGATCTCTGGCGTTGTGCCAGAAAGCATCCAGGTCCACCACGGCAAAGGGAGGATCTAGCGAGCCGGTCGCGCTCTCTAAACGCGCCAGGTTCGCGGTCGGCGCCGAAGGAGTCGCTCCGATTGAATCGCCGGTTGAATCGTCTGGGGTAGTGACCACCGTCACGGAGTCTAAGACCCAAAGGGTCCTAGACTCCGTGGTCAACGGTGCCCTACTCGACGGTCACACCCTTGACCATTCCGAGCACGGCATGCGGCTTCTTGGAAGCCTTGTCGGGTATGAGACAGAGGAGCACGTAGCTGCCGGCCGTCAGATCAGCATCGAGCGTGGCCGACTTTCCGGGCTTCGCACCGGTCCCTCCGGTCGTCTTGAACCACTTGGGAGGCTTGCCGGGGGCTCCCTTCGCAAGCAAGGCGTTGACGTCGTCAACGGTCTTTCCGTCCAGCAGCTCGCCCATCACCATTTCGTGGGGTTGCTTGCCCTTGTTGTGCATCGCGAGTTTCACTTCGCCCACCGGCAAAGTGTCGGGCCCTTCGTATGCGAAGTCAGTCGCAACGTAAGTGACGGTGCCATCGTCCTCGGTGGCCTCGTCGTCCTCGGTCGTCTCTTCACCCTCGTCGGACGCGGCCTCTACTTCGCTGTTCGCGGCATCGTCCGAGTTGCCCTCGTCGTTCGAGTCGTTACCACAAGCCGCTACCAACAGGGATAAGGCGACCAGCGCCGCCATCATTGACAGTCCCGTCCGCTTCATGACTTTCCTTTCGCTCGCCTGGTTGAGTGGAGAACATCTCAGGCGAACGTCCCGAAACCGTTACGAGGCCGGGACCCGACACCGCCGGTCCCATTCGTCCCCATTTGACTACCTACCTACGCTGGCGTAGGTTACGTCTACGTAACCGTAAACTCTGCCGAGTTCGAGGAGCGACCTAACGTGGCCCCCACCGACCTAAAAGAGCGTCCCGAAGTCCGACTGGATGACCCCGAACCCATGCCGGTCCCTGGGGTCAAGACGCTCGAACCGAAGCAGGCACGTTTTCAGCGTCGCCTGGTGCTCGTGGTGACGGTCCTTCCCTTCCTCGGATTCCTGGCTGCGGCCTGGACGCTTTGGGGCACGGGTTTGAGCGTGCTCGATGCCTCGATCTTCCTGGTGGGCTATTGCGTCACCGGACTCGGGGTCACCGTCGGTTTCCACCGTCTGTTCACCCACAAGAGCTTTGAGGCGAAGCCCGCGCTGAGCAGTGCTCTCGCCATCGCCGGATCCATGGCCATCCAGGGGCCGGTTATCCGATGGGTTTCCGACCACCGTCGCCACCACGCCTTCGCAGACCAACCCGGAGATCCCCACTCGCCGCATCTCGATGAGGGCCCCGGAGTCAGAGGCGTAGTGAAGGGCCTGTGGCACGCGCACGTCGGTTGGTTCTTCGACGACGAGCAGACCTCGGCGCGCCGCTGGGCTCCCGATCTCGTCAAGGATCCCGTCATGCGAAGGATCGATACCCTGTTCCCCCTGTGGGCCCTGATCTCGTTTGGAGCTCCGCCGGTGGTGGGCTTTCTCATAACCGGGACGCTGCAAGGCGCGCTCACCGCATTTCTATGGGGCAGTCTCGCTCGCATCTTCTTTCTGCACCACGTCACCTGGAGCGTCAACTCGATCTGCCACTTCTACGGCAACCGTCCCTTCAAGACGACGGACTTCAGCACCAACAACTGGGTCCTTGCGATCGTGTCCTTCGGAGAGTCCTGGCACAACAACCATCACGCGTTCCCTACCTCGGCGGTACATGGAATTGGTAAGGGTCAGGTCGATCTCAGCGCCGGGCTGATCAGACTGCTGCAGAAGCTCAGTCTCGTTCGTGACGTGAAAGTCGCCTCCGAGAAACAACTCGCCAACAAACAGGCGTAAGACGTCGTGAGCTCGAGGTCGGTCCGCATGACGGGCCAGGAACGACGTGCGCAGCTTCTCGATGTCGGTCGCTCGGTTTTCGCCGAGCGCGGATACGAGGCCTCATCGATCGAGGAGATCGCGGCGCGTGCCAAGATCACCAAACCCGTCGTGTACGAGCATTTCGGTGGGAAGGAAGGCCTGTACGCAGTCGTGGTCGACCGCGAGGTGCAGAGCCTGCTCGAGGGGATCACTAAGGCGCTGGCAGGCGAGGACCCGCGCACGCTGCTCGAACAGGCGGCCGTCGCTTTCCTCACCTACATCGAGGATGAGCCCGAGGGTTTCCGCATCCTGGTGCGAGACTCCCCCGTTGCCGGGTCCACCGGCACACTGGCAAGCGTCATCGGAGACATCGCCCAACAGGTTGAGCACATCCTGCGCGATGAGTTCAAACAGCGCGGTTACGCCACGAAGCTGTCACCCCTTTACTCGCATGCCCTCGTTGGCATGGTCGCCCTCGTCGGGCAATGGTGGCTTGACGCGGGCGATCCGAAGAAAGAGGAGGTCGCTGCTCATCTTGTCAACGTCGCATGGAACGGACTCAAGGGCATGGAGGTAGACCCCGTGCTCCGCTCTTCGTCTTGACACGAACTCACCGCTGATCCACCGCCAGCCGGCGCGTTTAAGGGATTCACCCCATGGATGCCCGGGCGTACGCTCGAAGCATGGCCGAATCACGGGCTCCCTTGGTAGGGAGGGACGGTGAACTCGCAGCCCTAGAAGGCTGGCTGTCGAACGCCGACGCCGCCGGCACCTCTGCCGTTGCGCTTATCGTCGGTGAGCCGGGTAGCGGCAAGACCCGGCTCTTGCGAGAAGCGGTTGCGCGCCTGGGCATCGATACGAGGCATGGGATCGAAGGACATGAATCAGAGCAGGCCATGCCCTTGTCTGCGGCGAGCGATCTGATGCGCGCACTCACTGAGGTTCCTGTCGAGGGTGAACGCCTCGGCTCCCTTCTCTACGACACGGATCCTCATCGAGCCGAAGCCGATCCCCTGCGGCTGTTCGAAGCCGCCCGCCGCTGTCTGTCGAACCTTGGGGCCGTTCGGATCGTGGCCGATGACCTGCAGTGGGTCGACGATCAAACCTCGTCTCTGCTGCGATATCTGTTGCGCGCAGCGCGTCAGTCCGGTCCGCCACTGGTCCTGCTGGGAGCGGCGCGGCCCGGCACTGCGGCACTCTCCTTCGTGGAGTCGCTCACTCGGTCGTTCAATGCTGCCGAGGAGTTCATTCAGCTTTCGGTGGGCGCTCTGAGTCAAGCCGAGGGCACCGAACTTGCTCTTCACCTTCGGCCCGATCTCGCCGAGAAGGACGCGGTCGAGCTGTGGAGAAAGGCGGGCGGATCACCCTTTTGGCTCACGCTCCTGGCCGGGAGCCGGCAGGAGGCCGCCGATGTAGCCCACCTGATGAGCATCCGGTTTGCCGGGATGTCGGCCGACGCGGTTCTGATGATGACGGCACTATGCGTGATCGGGCGGCCGATCACGGTACACGAGGTCGCCTCCATTCTGGGGTGGCGTTCATCGCGGGCGGAGCAAGGAGCGGTGACGCTCGGCAGTCGCGAACTCATGAGTGAGGTGGAGGGACGCATAGTGGTTGCCCACGATCTAATTCGCGAGCATGCCCTCCGCTCCATGTCCACCAGCGAAGTACTCAGCATGCGGGGCAGAGTCGCGGATTGGTTGGAGGCCCAGGCAGGGGATCACGACATCGCGATGCTGTGCGAGGTCTTGGACCACAGACAGGCAGCGGGCCTACCGGTCCGCGAACCGGCACTTCGACTGGCTCGTTCGGCGCGCAGACGTTTACTCGGCAACGAGGGACTCATCCGTCTCGGTGACATCGCCGACGCCGAGGACACGGATGAGGAACCAACCGTGGAGCTGCAGCAGGAGATTGCTGCACTTGCAGCCGAGCTGGGCGAGTTCGATACCGCCTTGCGACGGTGGACGACCCTCAGTGAACGACTCGGCGACCCCTTGGAACGAGCTCGCGCCGCCCTCTCCGCCTCTCAAGCCGCGTTCGAACTGCAGCGAGCGCCCCAGGCAAAGGCGTTATTGCAACGCGCCCGGGATTTCGCCGGAGGGGACGTGCTCCTGGCCACTGATGCGGACATTCAAGAGGCGATGCATCTGCGCTGGCTCGAGCACGATCCGGAGGGAGCTCGAAAACTCACTCGTGGTGCCCTGTCCGCGGTGCGCGGGCTCGTGCATGAAACCGGGGGTGGAGACGAGCTCGATCCGGGGGTGAGACGCACGTTCAAAGCTGCCCTCCGAGCCGAGTTCGACGCTTCTTTCCAAGCCGAGGACGTGGAAACGATCGTTGCGATCTCCGACGATCTGGTCGAAGCGGCCCGCGGGCACGGTGCGGACGATCTCAAGGCCGTGGTCAGCGTCGCCCTGCTGAATCGCCAACTGGGCCGGTTTCGCGAGGCGGAGACGGGGTTCGCGCGGGCATTGCAGGAATCGAGGGCGCGAGCGTTGCCGATGGTGTCGGTCGAGGCCGCCTACTGGCTGGCCCTCACCCAGCTAACGCTGGGCAGCCTCGAGGAGGCCCAAACGACCGCCGCCGAGGCCGTTGCGCTCGCGGGGCGAGTCGGTGTCCCGGTCCGGATGTCTGAAACCTGGGTGCGCGCTCTGGTTCCGATCATCCACGTCTGCACCGGGGATTGGCGTGAGGCGGCCGCGGGAATCGAACACGAGTTGCTCGCCGAACCGGACCCGCACTATCGCTTGATGCTACGCGTCTGGTTATCGACGGCGACGGCGCGACTGGCGGCCGATGGCTCCTCGGATCCGGTCAGAACCCAGTTCGTCTTAGGGCAGGCCGACGCGGCCGAAGCCGGTTGCGAACGCTGCCGGCGCGAGTTCAACCTGCGCATGTCTGAAGCCCTCGCGCGAATCGGTGACGCCGGCCGCGCCGAAGCGGTGCTCGAACGATGGGACAGGGAGAAGCAAGGTCTTTTTCCACTCACGTCCTTGTTCAGACGATGGTCCCAAGCGGTGCTGTTGCGAGCAAAGGGTGCAAGCGACGAATCCGCCGCCTTGCTCGAGGCTCTGGAGAGAGACGCTGGGGAGAAGGAAATGACCAACGAGCTCCTGTGGATAAGGATCGACCTCGCCACTGTCGTCTTACCGGGCGATCGCGAGCGCGCGACGAGCATCTACGCTGAGGTTGCAGAACAGGCGGAAGCGCTCGGCGCAGTCAGCGAGCATCGGGTTGCGCTGCAGTCGCTCAGGTCTCTAGGCGTCCGCACCTGGCGGCGATCGCCGGCGCGTGAGGGCGTTCAGCCAGAGTCCTTGAGCGAGAGGGAGCTGGAGGTGGCGCGCCTCGTCGCGTCGGGTGCGAGCAACCCACGGATTGCGGAGTCGCTCTTTCTGTCTCGAAAGACCGTGGAGCGCCACGTCTCGAACATCCTGGCAAAGCTCAACGTCGAGAATCGAACGCAGCTGGCCTCACACATCAACTCGATGGCTTCGCCCTCAGAAGCATCCGAGGACAATGAGGGAGTTCACCGATGAACGCGTCCTCACCCCTCTCCTAGCGTTGTTCGCGAGGCCGGACCAAACGGGATCCGGCACCGAACCTGGGAGTGGTAGCTATGAGGAAGATCCTGATTGCAGCAATCGTGACGGGCCTGGTTGCAACGAGTGCCGCCATCTCGATGGCGGATCCCTCTGAGGTCGGTCGTGGCCGCGCGACGACTCTACGTTTCCTCGACGTTAGGCAGCAGACGGAGTTCCTCGATCTCGGCGAGCCCGCTCAAGGCGAATTCGACCCGAGCTCGGGAGACACCTTCTTCTTCGAAAGCGATCTCCGCAGCGAGGCCGGCACCAAGTCGCTTGGGAGCTTTGTCAGCCGCTGCACCGCGGTGATCGGAACTCAGTTTCACTGCGTGGGCACGCTGAGCCTTGAAGGAGGCAACGTCGAGCTGGCGACGACCACGGACTTCGCCTCCTCGCAGCCGATCGTTGCGGCGGTGGTCGGAGGAACGCGCGGTTACGACGACGTGGGCGGTCAGGCCAAGATCATCTCGACGGACACCGAGGGGACATCCAAGCTCGTGCTGAGGCTGGTCACGCGCTGAGAGTCTTGGGGTCGGTGGCCCACCCCCGCCACCGGCCCCACCCGGTGACTATTCGATCGCAACCGATGCGATCACTTAGCATCGGTCCTTCCTAAGATGAAGGAGAGACCATGACCCCAGACGAGGCACACGCGTTCGTCGCCGAGAACCACAGGGCGGTGATGGTCACCCGAAGGTCCGATGGAGGCGTGCAGACGTCACCCCTCACCGTTGGTGTCGACGACGAGAAGATCGTCATCAGCAGCCGGGAGACCGCATACAAGGTCCGCAACCTGCGGCGAGATCCGTCGGTGACCCTCTGCGTGTTCAACGATGGCTTCTACGGCGACTGGATTCAGGTCGAGGGTCGCGCGGAGATCGTTACGCTGCCTGAGGCCATGGAAGGACTGGTCGACTACTACCGCCGGATCTCCGGCGAGCATCCCGACTGGGACGACTACAGAAGCGCCATGGAAAGAGATAAGCGCGTCCTCATCCGGGTGTCGATCGACAAGGCGGGCCCCACCAGATACGGCTGAGCCGACCTTCTAAAGGAGATGATGCCGGTCCCTCATTCGCCGGCTTCGGATGCGTCTCCCGTAGCGTCCTTTCGCAGGTAACGGAGCAGGCGCGGGTCGCCCGACTCGAGACGATCGACGGGCTCACCGAAGCAGGTGCAGAGCTCGACGATGGCCAGGTCACCCGACAGGTGAAGGACGCGATAGTCGGCGCCGTGGTCCATCCATCGCCGAAGGACTGAAACTGCGTCGTCGTCGCCGGTCACAACCTGATCCTAAAGGTCGCGTAACAAACGCAAGGCCTTCGCGTTAACCAAGGGTGACGATAGAAGAAACGTCTACATCCGCGATTACAGACCTCGGCGCGCGCATCTTGGACCGGCGTGCCAGCATTGCGGTCTTCGGCCAAGGGTACGTGGGACTGTCGCTGGCATGCGGTGCCGCCGAACGAGGTTTCTCGCTGGTCGGCATCGACGTCGACAGGGCTCGCGTCCAAGAATTGGATGCCGGCCTCCTGACGGTTCCGGGAGTGAACCCGCAGGATTTCTCGGCGAGCCATGAATCCGGGCTCCTGCGCTTCACATCGAACGCGGAAGCCGTCGGTCGAGCCGACGTGGTGGTCATCTGCGTGCCGACGCCGGTCAAGGACCACGTCCCAGACCTATCCTTCGTCCAGGCTGCGTGCGCCAGCATCGCCCAACACCTCGTGCCCGGAACGCTCGTCGTCGTCGAGTCGACCACCTACCCCGGCACCACCGAGGATCTGATCCGTCCTCTGCTGGAATCATCGGGCCTCACGGCCGGTCGAGACTTCTGGCTCGCTTACTGCCCGGAAAGGATCGACCCGGGAAATCAGGAGTTCGAGCTATCCGCGATTCCTCGCGTGGTGGGAGGCGTCGACGAGGAATCCACTGAGGTCGCCACTCTCTTCTACCGGCAGATAACGCAAGAGGTCGTAGCCGTCTCTTCAAGCCGGGCGGCGGAGCTTGCCAAGCTCCTCGAGAACACTTTTCGGCACGTGAACATCGCTCTCGTCAACGAGATGGCCATGCTCTGCCGTGAGATGGACATCGACGTCTGGGAGGTGATTGAAGCGGCGGCGAGCAAGCCGTTCGGGTTCATGCCCTTCTATCCGGGACCCGGCGTCGGGGGCCACTGCATCCCGCTCGATCCGGCGTATCTCGCCTGGCAGGTCCGCCGAGACGTCGGGCTTCAGTTCAGGATCCTCGAGCAGTCCCAAGACATCAACGCACGGATGCCGGCGTACGTGGGCGCGCGGATCTCCGACGCTCTCAACGAAGCCGGGAAGGCGGTCAACGGCACCAGGGTTCTGATCCTCGGCGTCGCATACAAACCGGGCGTTGGCGACGTTCGGGAGTCTCCTTCTCTCGAGGTCATGTCCTGGCTCTCGCGCAGGGGATCTGAAGTCTCCTTCCACGACCCTTACGTCAAGACCGTGAGCCTCAACGGGCATCCCATCGACCGGGCCGAGCTCAGCTCCCGCGCCCTCAATGCGGCAGGGTGCGTGGCCCTCCTAACGCCGCATGCGGCGTACGACCTCGAATGGATCGCCCGAGAGTCGCAGCTGGTCTTCGATGCACGCAATGCCTACCGCAAACATGTCCATCCCAACGTCGTCCGGCTGTGATCCGCATGAAGGACGACTGCGCATGAATACGCATGGCACCTATCGCGAAGGAGCGTCCGCCGTGACCGAACCTGTAGGAGTCGTCGGCCTGGGAATGGTGGGCGGAACCGTTTCGAGAGCCTTCGACAAGGCCGGCATCGGTGTTCGTGCATACGACCGGTACCTCGGAATTGGCACACCCAAACGACTTGGTGAATGCCGCGTTGTGTTTCTGTGCGTGCCTACTCCGAACCTCCCCGACGGCACTCTAGATCTCACCGAAGTCTGGTCTGCTTCGCAGGAGATGGCTCCGCTGTTGGAACAAGGCAGCATCGTGGCGGTCAAGTCCACGGTGCCGCCGGGAACCATCGATCGCCTTGCCGCGGCCATCCCCCGGATTGATTTCGCCAGCCTTCCGGAGTTCCTGGTCGCCACGAACCCGGACCAAACGTTCACACATCCGGAACGCGTACTCATCGGCACCCGTTCATCCAAGGTTGCGACCGTCCTGGGCGATCTCATAGGCACGGTTGCGCCCGAGGCTCCGGTAATCGTCGTCGAGCCAATCGAGGCCGAGTTGGCCAAACTCTGCTCGAACGTGCTCCTGGCGGCCAAGGTGGCGATGGCGAACCAGCTGGGGGACGTCTGTGACCAATACGGCGTCTCTTGGTCGCGTATCAAGGCAGTGGTGGGACTCGATCGAAGGATCGGGCCCGATCACCTGAGCGTGTCCGCAGAACGAGGGTTCGGTGGAGCCTGCCTACCGAAGGACCTCGACGGCCTGATCGCGGCTGCAAGGTCGGCCGGTCGCGCTCCCCACCTCTTGCAGGCGATCGCCGATTTCAACCGGCGCATGCGCGCGGACCTCGGCAGTAAGGAAGCCTCCGACCACCGGGACGCGACCGTATGACGTCGGCGGGACGAGTGCTCCGCCCGTACATCGGGAGACACGGTTGGTCTCTGGCAGGAGCGGGAGCGTGCACCATCGTTCTTACGGCGGCGGCCCTGGCCTCTCCCTGGCCGCTGAAATTCGTCATCGATGAGCTCCTCGGACGTGAGCGCCCCTTTGCGTTGCAGGCAGGTGACTTCGCACTTCTCGCTGGGGTGGTCGCGCTAATTCTGCTCATTGCCGGTGTTAGCGCCTTGGCCGAGTACTACTCAGAGATTTGGCTGAAGAGATCCGCAGAGCAGATCGTTCATGATCTTCGCGTGGCGCTGTACGACCATCTGCAGCGTCTGTCTCTGGCCTTCCACGATACGCAGAAAAAGGGCAACCTCGTCACGCGCGTGACGGGTGACGTCAACTCCGTAGGTCAGTTGTTCTCGGAATCAGTCGGCGAAATCGTCTCGGCGATTCTGCTTCTTCTGGGGATGGCCGTCGTCAGCGTGATCGTCGATCCCATCCTCGCCCTCGCGGCGCTCGGTGTGAGTCCGGTCCTGTTCATCATCACGTCCCGGTACAAGCGACGCGTAAAGGAACTGGCGAGGCGGCAGAGGGCCGAGGAGGGCGAGATCGCCTCGCTGGCGGACGAGACGTTGTCGGCCATGCAAGTGGTAAAGGCGTTCGGGTCTGAGCGCTTCGAGCAGGACAGGGTCGAGCGGCGAAGCGAATCCCGTCTGGCAATTGGTGTCCTTCTGTCGGGAACAGAGGCGCGCTTCAGCGGTCTCGTCGACGTTCTGGGTGCGGTCGCTACCGCTCTAGTCGTGGTGATCGGCGTGATGAGGGTCGCTTCAGGGCACCTGACGCCGGGTGATCTCATCGTCTTTACCTCGTACGCCTCCAAGACGTACAAGCCTCTTCGAGACATCGCTCGCCAGATGGGGAAGGTATCGCGAAGCCTCGTCCGCGCGGACCGCGTCGCAGAGATACTCGCCACCGACACCCAGCTCGAGGACCGACCAAACGCCTGGCGCGGCGACCGGGCTTCGGGTGACCTCGAACTGAGAGACGTCTCGTTCTCTTATGCAACCGGAAGGGAGGCGCTCCGCGACGTATCGCTTCGCATCCCGTCGGGCTCACGCGTGGCGATCGTCGGAGCATCGGGGGCGGGGAAGTCCACACTGGGCGCCCTTGCCGCACGCTTCTACGACCCCACCTCGGGAGAGGTCTCGATCGACGGACGAGACGCGCGCGCTTGTTCGCTCGCATGGCTTAGAGAGCAGGTGGGCTTCCTGCTCCAGGACACCGTTTTATTCAGTGGAACCGTGGCGGCGAACATCGCATACGCGTCCGACGCCCCGCCTTCAGAGGTGGTTGCAGCGGCGCGTACCGCGCAAGCACATGACTTCATCACCGAGCTGCCGGCAGGCTACGAGACGGAACTCGGACCGCGCGGCGTCGGGTTGTCGGGAGGTCAACGCCAGCGACTTGGAATAGCTCGCGTGCTCTTGCGAGACCCTCCCATCCTCGTTCTGGATGAGCCGACCACGGGACTCGACGCCTCGAGCGAGGCTCAGGTCATCGAAGGCCTGTACGCACTGATGCACGGTCGAACGACCATCGTCATCACGCACTCGATCCCGCTCGCCCTCCAGGCCGAGCGGGTGCTCGTGCTCGAGCGCGGCCGGATTGTGGAGGATGGGCGGCCGAAGGAACTGCTCGCGCACGGTGGAACCTTCAGCCGTCTTGCCCGCGGCCGCGGGGAGACCGCAAGCGTCAACGGGAGCAACCCCCCTCCAGACCGTGCCCTTCCTCAAATGAGCCGGCTGTTGGACACCGCCGCCATGAGGCCGATCTTGCAGCGTTCACTCAGACGGGATGTCGGTAACGCGCCGCTCGAGGATCTGAGCATCGCCCGCGTTAGATACGACCCTCACGAAAAAGTCATCGTTCACTACCGAACGACGGTCGGCGGGCAAGTCCACCACGCAGTCGCCACGGTGATCGCCCAGCAAGATCTCGGAGCCAAGGTCCGCGGGCCACGGTTCAGGAAGATGGCAGAGGTCGTGAACGGACGCTCCCCCGGTGTAGAGCCGGTGATCCACGACCCCGACATCAACGCCATCGTCACGTGGCTCCCGTTCGACTTGAAACTTCCCGGGCTGGCGATTGAACCGTCCGAACTCGCGGACAGGCTGTCTCGGGACGGTGCCACCTTTGCAGAGAGTGAGAGAGAGCCGGCCGTCCTTGGCTATAAGCCTGGATCGAGAGCGGTCTTACGCCTTGGCAATTACGTCCTCAAGGCGTACGGGAAGGACAGTCAATTCAACTCCGCAGTTACCGGACTGCTCGCCAGCGGGCGAGCCTCTTCGCTCCCCGCCCCCCAAATGCAGGCCGCCCTCTGCGACCTGCGGCTAACCGTGCAGGCAGCGGTCCAGGGGACGACCCCGGCGGAGGCGGTCGACGTTGCAAGCGGGGCCGGGGCGTTCTTACGCGCATTACAGGAGCACGAATTCAAGGGTCTTGCGCCGGCTCCGCCCGACGGGCAACTGGCGGAGGCGAGTCGTCACGCGCGTTTAGCGGGGGCGGTCATGCCCGAATTGGCTCCGCGGCTCGACGCATTGGTCGATCGACTCGGCCAGTCGATGCCCGCGGCGGTCCCACTGACCTCTTCGCACGGCGACTTCCACGTTGACCAGTTGATAGCGGATGAGGACCGGCTCGTGGTCCTCGATTTCGACGGCATGTGCAAGGCGCCGGCCGCCCTGGACGTCGCCACTTATGCCGCCGACGTCGTCCGTGGTCACAACGAAGACCTGGAGAGGGTGTATGGCGTGCTGGACCCGCTTTCCGTGGGGTACGGAGGTACTCCGGATTACATGGCCTGGTATCTGGCCACCGCGATCCTCTGCAGGGTGACCCATCCTTTCCGAACCCAGACCTCGGGCTGGCAGGAGCGCATGGAAACGATGGTCCACGCGTCAGAGGGAGCGCTCGAATCATGAGTGGGACGATCGATGCTGCGGCCACCGGCTCCGTTGCATACGTGCTCAAAGGGTTTCCGATCCTCTCGGAGACGTTCATCTCGAGTGAAGTGCACCGCGTCGAGAACGCAGGGATCAAGTTGCGCATCTTCGTGGTGAAGCCGCGCGACGAACGAGAGCATCATCCCGTAATCGATCGGATCCTTGCGCGGCCGGACTATCTGCCGCCCACGAGTCCCATCTCAGAAAAGTCGCGACTGTGGTGGCTCCTTACGAACACACCTCCGTTCGCGCCGAGCATCCTTTGCGTCCTGAGGCGCAAGCCCAGAGGCTTTCTGAGGGCGACCAGGTTCGCGTTGACGGAGTCGGTCTTGACGAGGAGGTCCTTCTGGTCATGGCCGAAGATCAGCTACATAAGGGACCTGCTCCTCGCCCTGGCCCTGGCCGATCGACTGCTTCGAGCGCCAGACGTCCGGCACCTTCACGCGCATTTCGCACACGACACGACAACCATCACCTGGTTGGCATCGATGATCACTGGTCTGCCATTCTCGTTCACCGCGCATGCCAAGGACATCTACGCGAAGGGCTTGAATCTGCGGAGTCTGCTTCAACGCAAGGTGCGCGCGGCCAGCTTCGTCGTCACCTGTACAGAAACGAACCAGCGCCACCTGCGCCGAATCGCCGACGCGACGCCGGTCCATCTCGTTTACCACGGTCTGAACGACGACTTCTGGAGATTTTCCCAACGATCAATCCCGAGCCGCACTCCGAACGGGAGCCTGCGGCTGCTGGCCGTAGGAAGACTGGTTGCCAAGAAGGGTTTCGATGTGTTTGTTGAGGCATGCGGAGTCCTCGATCAGCAAAACGTGTCGTTCGAGGCAAGGATCGTCGGGGAGGACGACGACGTCGGTGACAACTTCCGCGTCGGCGAGGATCTCCGGAGGCGCATCACCCGGCTGGGGCTCGAGGAGCGCGTCCATCTGCTCGGCCAGATCGGGCAGGCAGAGCTCTACGAGCACTATCGGGACGCAAGCCTCTTCTGTCTCCCCTGCCGCGTGCTGGACAACGGGGACCGCGACGGGATCCCCAACGTCCTCCTCGAGGCAATGTCGTGTGGTGTCCCGGTGCTCAGCACGCCGGTGTCCGGAATCCCTGAACTGATCGAGAGCGGCACTAACGGTCTGCTGGTTCCCGAGAACGATCCTGCGGCTTTGGCACGCGCTCTATTGATGGTTCATCGCGATCGCGATCTCGCCAGACGGCTGAGCTGCGCGGGGCGAGCAACGGTGAGCGAGAGATTCGACGGAAATCTGCTCGCACGACAGCTTGCGCAATTGTTCGAGCAGGTGATGGCGTGAGCAGAGGAGCCTCGTCGCCACCGGTTGTTGCTCAAGATCGGATTGTGCCTCGCAACGTCTACTGCATCACGCAGGACGTCCACAATGACCGGTCGGTCGCGGAAGCCGTTTGCACGGGGCGCTTCACGCATGCGGGAATCGCCTGCGATCTCGGCATCGAACCCGACTGGCTTCGCGCCGACCTTCCCTCCGACGAGGAATGGCGAATCGAGTGGAACAAGTTCTATTACGGACTGGATCTGGCGAACGCGTTTCTTCAGACGAGCGACACGCGCTTCTTGCACACCTGGGAATCACTCGTTCGCTCGTGGATCGATCGGGTCCCCATTGGTTACGACAGCTGCGACGTGGCCGCACGCAGGATGCAGAACTGGACCTACGCGTGGAGCCTGTTCAGCTCCTCCCCCAGCTTTCCCGGTCTCCGGGATGGGTTGGCCGGAGACATCTTGCAGAGCGTCGACGGACATGCCCGCTACGTGAAGCGATGGCTCACCCCCGAGGTGTTCAGGAACCACCGCACCCTCGAGCTCTACTCGCTCTTCATCGCCGCTCTCGCCTTCCCCTCGATCGACCCCGGCTCGGAGCTCCTGAGCTTCACCATCTCGGAGCTGCGCCGGACGCTCGCGGAGGGGTTTCGATCCGACGGCGTTCATCGCGAGAACTCGACTCACTATCATCTCGTCGCACTCCGATCGCTGTTGGGCGCCCGCGAGAACGCCCGGCGCTTCTCGCTCGAACTTCCCGGCGACTTCGACGTCCTCCTCGAACGGGCATGCGAGTTCGCCCTCCATTGCCATAGGCCGGACGGCGTCATCTCCGCGCTGTCCGATGCAGACGGAGGTTCCTATCCCGAGGTGTTGGAGCTCGCTGCTTCGCTGCTCGATCGACCCGACTTCGAGTACGCGGCGACGACGGGAGCGCGGGGTAGCCCGCCCGAACTGAAGCACGCCTCCTTCCCCGCCGCCGGTTACCACTTTCAGCGGAGTGGCTGGGGCACGGATGGAACCCCTTTCTCGGACGAACGTTTCCTCGTCTTGGACTGCGGTCCCCTGGGGGACGGCGGACACGGTCATTACGATCTACTGAGCGTCGAGGTCTACGCGCATGGCCGTCCGCTGATCGTGGACCCAGGCCGCTACACCTACTCCGAAGAAGGAGCCAACCTCCGCCGCTGGTTCAAGGGCACTTCAGCGCACAACACGGTCTGCGTCGACGGAGGAGATCAAACGCCGTACCGCAGAGGAAGGCCCGGCAAGGTGACCGCAACGGGGAGCTTGCTTGGCCGTAGAAACGAGCCGGGACTAGACCTCCTCGAGGCGCAGGCGAAAAGCCCCAGCTATGGCGCGGTTCACACCCGGCGCGTCCTGTTCGTCGGCAACGAGTTCTGGATCGTCGACGACGAACTGAGCGCCGCCGGCGAGCACCATTACGACCTGCGCTGGCACCTCTCGCCGGAGGCCTGGGGCGCAACCGAACTGCTAACGATCGACCGGCGTCCCGTCGTGCGAGCTCCTGGACTTGCGCTCGTGTTCGACTCGAACTTGTCCGTCGAAATTGAGCCCGGGTGGGTCTCGCCCAGCTACGGTTCGAAGCACCCGGCTCCCGTCGTGAGCGCCTCGACCACCGGCCGCAATGCGAGGTTCATCACGCTGATCGTTCCCGTACGGGGGGATAGATCGTGAGCGGCCTCTCTCCGATGGCGCTCGCACCGGATCCCGCGGTTCCCCAACGGAATCACCTGACGGATCTCGATGCCATCGCTCGACGCCTTTCCGCACAACTCGATCCCAACGGTCGCGTCCCAATCCAAACTTGCCGCCGCGCGTGTGTCAGTTATCGCGTCGGCAAACGCCTTCGTGTGGTGTACCAGGTCGGCATCGACGGCGGAGATCTGTACGTCACTGCAAGCACCTTTCGCAGCAGTAGCCGGAGTGGGCGCGCGTACTCCATGGCAGTGACCAACGCGCCCGACCTCGGAGGGCTCCGCCCGGCCTTGCACGACACGGAACTCGACACCGTGTTCTGGGTATTTCCGAACGATCGCAAAATAGAGGATCTGTCCGCCGTCGCGGACGTCACCGACGAACTGGCTCGCCTCGTTGATGGGCCTTGGGTCAAGAGCCAACTCGTCGACTACTACCCAGAGGTCTCTGCGGTCGTGCGTTGCTTGGACGACTCGAACCGGGTCATCGCCTACGCAAAGATTCACGTGGGAGACGAAGGAGAACGCACGTTTCGG
>JBOGWV010000026.1:0-26154 GCA_050693975.1 Actinomycetota bacterium | reverse complement strand
CGCGAAAGACTAGTGCTTTTGGTTTCCATCTCGTTCCTGCATTCGCTGTAGCTCGAAGGTCGCTCGGGGATCACGGGCCGACGATCTTCCCGCCTGCCACACTGCGACGCGGAGGCAAACCGAGCCGGTGGTGCCGAGCAGAGCTGCGGCGATCCTGCCGCTCCGCCTCTTGCCCGTCATGGTGTCGACGGCGAGGCTTGCGACGGTGAGCGAGGTGGATGTCTTCCACATCGCTCCGGAGACACCCTCTTGGTAGGGACGTGCGACTCGCTCGACTCGTCGCCCGACCTCCTTTTCGACCGCCTTGGCCGCAAACAACTCGACCACTTGGGCGATGGTCCCCAGCCGCCTTACCGCGGTGAGCTCCTTCTCGGTGAAATTGCCCGCCTCGAGCAGCGAACAGGCAGCACCCGTGGACGAGGCGACGAAGAGCACAGGCAAAGTCTTGCGGCTTTCGCGCCAAACGGGCACGACGGTGTCCGATACGAGCACCGCGGTGTACCCCGATAGCGGGAGCCCCGCGAGACCGGCACCGACTCCGGCCAGATCACCGAGCCGTCTAACGAGGCCGGACGTTCGTGAGGAAAGCGCGGCCGCGCCCGACATCGACGACGCCAGCGCGAGAACCCATGACCCGACGCTCAACGGTGAGGAGGGCTTGAAGACGCGCAGCATGTTGAGAAATCGCTCGGGTCTACCGAGGTCGCTTATCAACAAGGCGCTCCCGGCCACGCCACCGAAGGCCGCGAGGTCCCGGCAACGACGCACGAGAGATTCGGACTCCTCGCCATCGAGCAACTGAAGGACCGCGCCGATGGCCGCGGCCGCGCCCGCGACGCCTCCGACGTAGAAATAGGCAGGGACTTCCCAGGTCCACACCGGCTCCTTGATCGCGGGCCGCTCGTAGTAGGTGGTGGAGCGGTCCGGCGCCTTGTCGTCGCTCACTGGGCCGACTTACTCGATAGCACCGAGATCGTGGCGGCAACGACCAGCGCGGCCAGCGAGCCCGCCAGCGAGCGCCAAGACGGACCGATGGTCGTGTCGGGGGCCGATGGCTCGGGCGGGAGATTGTAGACCTCGGGCTCGTCGACCAGCAGGAAGAAGGCGTTTAGTCCCCGGGTTCCCGGCTGGTCGAACTCGTCGGCTCCGTAGAGGTACGCCTGGCCCATACCTCGCTCGTGGAGCTCATCGACCCGCCGGCGAGCGCGCTGCTTGAGCTCGTCGAGTTCACCGAAGATGATCGACTCCGTCGGGCAGGCCTGCGCGCACGCCGGAGTCATGCCCTCGCGTTGCCGGTCGTAGCACAATGTGCACTTCCACGCGCGTCCGTCGTCGGCTCTGCGATCTATGACGCCGAAGGGGCAGGCCGTAACGCAGTAGCCACAACCGTTGCAGATGTCCGGCTGCACGAACACGGAGTCGAACTCGGTGCGAATGATCGAGCCGGTGGGACAGGCCTCGAGGCAACCCGCCTTCACACAGTGCTTGCAGACGTCGGACATCATCAGCCACGACAGGTTGCCGAACCCCGTCGTTTGCCCCGTCAACGGGACGGGGCGTTCGATGAAGGCAACGTGCCGCCACGTCGAAGAGCCAAGGTCGCCGGTGTTGTCGTAACTCATGCCGGTGAAGTCGTAGCCGTCCTCGGGAAGCTGGTTCCACTGTTTGCAGGCCACCTCGCACGCCTTGCACCCGATGCACACGGTCGTATCGGTGAAGAACCCGGTCGCCATCAGCCCACCTCCGAGGGGCGGGTCACAAACGCCCGCCCTCTTGTTCTTCGCCGGTGCCGGGGGAGCGCTCGGTGTGATGGGGTGTCTTGACATGAGGCAGGTCACGGTCGACCCCGTGCTCGTCGGAGTCGGGAATCTCGGGTGGTTGAGCCCGGCGATTGCGCCGGCCGGGTGTGATGTCGGCCGTGAGCGCCTTCGACTCCTGGATGGATACGTTCGGGTCGGCCACGAAACTGATGAGCTCGTTGGCAGCGTCCCCCTTGACGAGTCCCTTACCGCCCCAGTGATAGGGGAGGCCGATCTGGTGCACCGTTCGCTTGCCCAGTCTCAGCGGCTTGATCCGATCCGTGACCAGCACGCGGGTCTCGATCTGTCCTCGACCGGTGGTGATGGTTGCCCAGCCTCCGTTGCTCAACTTTCGCTCGGCCGCTAGCTCCGTGCTGACCTCACAGAACATCTCGGGCTGCAACTCGCTCAGCCACGAAACCCAGCGCGACATGCCGCCGGCGGTGTGATGCTCGGTCAGACGGTAGGTCGTGACCACGTATGGAAAGCGCTCGTCGTCGAAGGGCCGGTGGTAGCGGTTGTCCTTGCGCTTGAATTCCATACGGGCGGGATTGCACTGCTGCTTGTAGAGAGCGTTGCCGACGACCGACTCCTGCGGTTCGTAGTGCGCGGGAAGAGGCCCGTCCAGAAGTCCGCTCGGTGCGAAGATCCATCCCTTGCCGTCGGCCTGCATGATGAACGGCTGGTCACCGGCGACCGTGTCCTTGCCTAGCGCCTTTGCACCCGGACGATAGGAAGGCGGCCGGTCAACGATGAAGTCGGGGACGTCCTCGCCGGTCCATTTCCCGTCATCGTCGTTCCACCAGACGTAACGCTTGCGCTCGGACCACGGCTTACCCTCAGGATCTGCGGAGGCTCGGTTGTAAAGGAGGCGACGGTTGGCGGGCCACGACCATCCCCATTCCGGAGCCACCCAGCTCTGCTCGCGGCCCGGCTTTCGCCGCGCGGTTTGGTTGACGCCACCTGCGTAGGCGCCGGAGTAGATCCAGCACCCGCACGCGGTACTCCCGTCGGCATGCAGATCGGCAAAGCCCTGCACCGGCTCGCCGTCGGACACAGTGAAGCCGTTGATCTCCTTGAGTACGGCTTCCGCCGAGGGCTCGTCGTTGGGCCCCTCGGTGGGGTAGTCCCACGTCAGGTGCTTGATAGGGCGGTCTCTGTGCTTGCGTGAACTCTTGTAGAGCTCCTTCAGCCGCAGGCCGAGGTGATACATGAAATGGAGCTCGCTGCGGGCGTCGCCGGAAGGGTCGACGGCCTTGTGATGCCATTGGAGCAACCGCTGGGTGTTCGTAAAGGTTCCGTCCTTCTCGGTGTGCGCCGCCGCCGGAAAGAAGAAGACCTCGGTCTTGATGTCCTCCGAAGTCACTTCCCCGCGTTCGATCTCCGGAGCGCTCCTCCAGAAGTCGGCGCTTTCGATGAGGTGGAAGTCGCGCACGACCATCCAGTCGAGCTCGCGCATGGCCTTGCGATGAAGTGCCCCATGCATCGAGCCGACCGTGGGGTTCTCGCCCATGATGAAGTAGCCGCGTACCTTGCCGTCGGCCATATCTGACACCGTCGTCATGTGACTGTGGTCGCCGGTTAGATGCGGCAGGTAGTTGTAGCAGTAGTCGTTGTCGGCGGTTGCACGATCGCCGAAGTACGCCTTTAGCAGGCTCACGATGTACTTGGGGAACTCACCCCACCAACCCGACTCCGCCTCGTTGTTCTCTATGTACTTACCGAGGTCCTCGTCGTCGGCGGACTTGGGCATTGGAAGGTAGCCGGGAAGCAGGTTGTAAAGAGTGGGAATGTCGGTCGAACCCTGAATCGACGCGTGCCCGCGCAGAGCAAGTATGCCCCCGCCGGGACGGCCAATGTTGCCCAGGAGCAACTGGAGGATGGCGGCGGTGCGTATGTACTGCACGCCGACCGAATGCTGCGTCCATCCCACCGCGTAGCAGAACGCGCTCGTGCGCTCTCGCCCCGAGTTGCTTGCGAGCGTCTCCGCCACCTCGAGAAACAGATCGCGGTCGATGCCGCAAACCTCTTGCACCATCTCGGGGGTGTAGCGGCTGAAGTGTCGTCTTACGATCTGAAAAACGCATCGCTCGTCTTGAAGGGTCTTGTCGGCGCCTTCGTACTGCCATGAGTCGATGTCGTATGAACTCTTATCCTCGTTCCACCCCGAGAACAGACCGTCGAGGTCCTCGGTGTCGCGAAAGTCGTCGCTCACCAACGCGCTTGCATTGGTGTAGTTCACGACGTAGTCCTTGAAGTAGCGGTCGTTCGAGAGGACGTAGTTGACCAGGCCGCCGAGGAAGGCGATATCCGTGCCCGCGCGGATCGGAACGTGGACGTCCGCGACGGCGGAGGTGCGGGTGTAACGCGGGTCGACGTGCACGATGGTTGCGCCGCGCTTCTTGGCCTCCATGACCCACTGAAAGCCGACCGGATGGCATTCGGCCATGTTCGAGCCCTCGATGAATATGCAGTCGGAGTTCTGCAAGTCCTGCTGAAAGGTGGTGGCGCCACCTCTACCGAACGAGGTCCCCAGACCGGGAACGGTGGAGGAGTGTCATATCCGCGCCTGATTCTCGATCTGTACTGCGCCCAAAGCGGTGAACAGCTTCTTGATGAGGTAGTTCTCCTCGTTGTCGAGCGTCGCCCCGCCGAGGTGTGCGAAGCCCATGGTGCGGCGCAAAGGCATGCCCTCGGCCGTCTTGTCTTCCCAGGTCTCGTCGCGCGTCTTCCGGACGCGCTCCGCCACCATGTTCATGGCTTCGTCGAGAGGGATCTGCTCCCAGCGGGCCCCGTATGGCCTGCGGTAGAGCACATGCTTCTCGCGCTGGGGGCCCGTGACGAGCTCAAAGGTCGCGGCTCCCTTCGGGCACAGTCGCCCGCGCGAGATGGGGGAGTCGAGGTCGCCCTCGATGTTCGTGATGGTGTCGCCGTCGACGTAGACGTTCTGGCCACAGCCCACCGCGCAGTAGGGGCAGATGGACTTGACGACTCGATCGGCGCGAGTGGTGCGGGGTGTCAGCGATCGAGTCTCGTCGCTGGTGGCGATATCTGAAGAGGCTACGAGGTCACCCGCGGCGAGTTGCCGCAGCAACGGCCACCTCGACAGCCGACCCCTAAGCGATGCCAACTCGCCCCCCAATGAGCGAACTCCCTCCGACCGAAGCGACTCTAGCCGACCCCCGAGCCGACCTACCGCCACCTTTGGAACTTGGCTACCGCTCAGCGGTACTCAGGTTGCAAGAGTGTGGCGTGGCCCTCCTCAAAACAGTCTCTGGATCCCGAGCGCCCGGGCGACGATGTCGGTCGTGTAGGTCTCGTCGAACCTGAGGTCCTCCCATGTCACCCGCAGTACACGCCTACCGGAGATGTTTAGCTCGTTGTCGTATCGTTTGTCGCGCTTTCGCTCTCGCCGACCAGCATGCCACCTACGGCCGTCAATCTCGATGGCAAGGTTGTGCTCGGGATAGAAGAAGTCGATCCGCCCCTTGCGGAGACCCTCCCGCGGACTCTGGCGCAGACCGATGGGGAGTCCGCCTCTTCGCATCAGCCTCACAAAGAGATGCTCGACCTCACTTTCGTAAGAGCTTCGTCGACACCCCGAACCGCCAGGAGTTTGTGTAAGAGCCGCGCTCCCCGTAGAGATCGACCAGAGGCTTCTTCCGCATACTCGTTCAAGCGCTCGATCGTGACGCGTTTCATGCGAAGCGCCGCATCGAGCGCAGCCTCTGACACCTCGACGGTGTGCAAGCCACATAAGTCGATCAGCGTCCGGTACGCGCTTGTAGACGGAATTCCGCGCACGTTGACGATTTCCGTGGGAAGCAGCCGGCTGCTGTGGATCGCTATTCCGGATCGGCGCCGGAGACGGTGGTCCGATGTGATCTCGACTACACCGGTTTGGAGCGGCAGCAGGTCTTGCAGTTGGGCGCTGGTGAGATGCGAGGTGACGGTTATCACTCCTCCCCAAAGCACCGCGCCCAGTGCCCGCTGTTCCCAGCACGGTCTCACCGCCGCAACTCTCCAGACGCCCGGCAGGTGACACATCAACTCGCCCTTGCTGCTAGCCCTCGTAATGCCGGAGCCCGTGTATCCCATTTCGAGTAGTTGCTTTCGAGTGACCAGGCCGAACTGTTCTTGGCTGACTCGTGCTAGTCGTTCCTCTCGGCATTGCATCCGATCATGGTGGGCTCTCGGAATCGGTTCCGGTGTGGCGCGCGCCACACTCAAAGGGGTGGGGAGGCTTCGGTCGGGGGCGTCACACTGGGGGGATGGGTGCGCGGCGCGGTTTGAAGCGCAGGATGCGGCGCCATCGGCGCTGGTGGCCCCTGTGGCTCTCGCTGGGTGGAGCGCTGATCATCGCGGCTCTGGCCGCCCTGCGTGCGGACCCGATCGACCGCGGAATCCTGGGTCCCGTGATCGCGGCCGGCATCATCGCCGGAATCGCAGGGCTCGTAACGGGCGTAGCCGAGGGCTTGCTGCAACCACCAGCGCCGGTCGCGTTGAGAATCCGGCTTGGGCCTGTCGTTCTGGCGCTGATCGTCGCTGCCGTCGTGAACGCCGGCCCATGGGAAGGCTTTCTGGCGGCGCTGGGGGGAGCGGCCGCGGGACTCGGACTCCATTGGTCAACAGAGCGCGCCATGCGCGGACTAATCGGAAGAGATGAAGATGCCGAAGACTAGGACGCTCTGCGTCGCTCGCGCATGAAGCTCCCAATGACGGTCTGACTTATCTCGGCGCTGTCGGCGCGGAAGATCTGCCCGCCGGTGATCGACGACAGCCTGGCCATGAACGCCTCCAGGCCCGGTGACGTGTCGAGCATGAACACGTTGATCGAGATGTTCGAGCGAGCCAGGCGCATGGCCTGGCGGAGGGTCTTCTCGATCGTGGTGGGGACCGGAGGCCAGTTGAACAGCGCGTACCCATCTTCGAGATGAGCGGTCGGCTCCCCGTCGGTGACCATGATGACCTGCTTGATCGAGCGTGGATCCTCGGCCAGGACGCGGCTAGCAAGCATGAAGGCGTGTTCCATGTTGGTCCCGTGGACCTCCTCCCATCCGGCGGACGCAAGGTCGGAGGCCTCCATGCGGCGCGCGTAGTCGGAGAAGCCGATCAGGTAGAGCGAGTCCTGCGGGTACTTCCCGTGGATGAGCGCGTGAAGGGCAAGCGCCATGCGCTTCGCCGGAACCCAGTGACCGCGCAACGGCATCGAGAACGAGAGGTCGAGCAACAGTGCGGTGGCCGTGCGAGGGCGGGACTCGGTCTCGACGACCTCGAAGTCCTCCGCGGCGAGCTTGACCGCGCGGCCCGGTCCACTCCGCAGAGCGGACCGCAGGACGGACGCGGGGCGCTCTTGAGCGGACCGCAGAACAGAATTGAAGACCGTGCGTTCCACCGAGATGGGGTCGGAGTCTCCAAACGTCCACGCCCTCGTTTGTCCGGTCGGTTCGGCCTGGCCCCCGCGCGCGCGGTGCGAGGGCTCGCGCCTGATGCGATCAAGCACGCGCGTCAGCGAGCGCTCGCCGATCATGCGTGCACCCCGCGCGGTGAGCTCGAGCTTCCCTTTCACTCGGTTAACGACGCCGGCCTCCTCGAGCGCGCGCTCGATCCCCTTTAACCACTGAAGGTCCTGGACGGCTTCGTCGTCGAGCGCTCGGCGTACCTGGTCCTCATCGATGTCGTCGAGCGTGGCCCCCGCGTAGTCACCGCTCATGGTGGTTTCGAGCTCCTCCATCTCGCTGACGCGCTCGATGGCGTCCACGGCCTGGCTCATCGGCATCTCCTGCTCGCCGAAGTTGGGGCTGACCTCGTCCCACGGCAGGTTCGGCATGAGCTCGCGCAGGTTCTGGTTGAGCTGATCCATCTCCCATGCCAGGTCGAGATCGCTGAGCACCGACTCGGCCAGAGCCTGCAACTCGGCGCGCTGCTGGGGCGTCATGCTCGCGAGGAGCCGGCTCATCGCGGCCATGCGCCTGGCCAGGATCTCGAGCAGCTCGTCGAGGTTCTTGGGGTTCTCGGGGAACATGTCGCCGTAGCGCTCCATGAAACCGTCGAAATCGGGCTCGTCGCCTCGGTTACGCGCCGCGATCATCTCGTTCAGCTCGGCCATCATGTCCTTCATGCGGGCGACGTCTTCCGCAGTGACGTTTTGCATCGACCCCATGAGGCTCTTGAAGTAACTGTTCAGAACCTCCTGGCGGAGCTTGTCGATCAACGCGTCGTATCGAGCCCGGGCCTCGCCGGAGCTGAAGTCGTAGTTCTCGAGTTCGCGCAGCGCGCCCGCCGGATGCTTGGGGAGTGCATCGAGTTGCATCTTCTTGAAGTCCGCGTCGGCGCCGGTCTGCTCGTTCAGCGCTTGGCGCTCGAGCCTGAGGATGTTGTCGAGCTCACCTCGAATCTCCTGAAGTGGCCCCGATAGATTGGTTCGCTCCGCCATCTCGCGGCGCGCCCGGCGAAGCCGTCCGAGCATGGAATCCAGCCCGCTGCGCCCCTGCATCCCGCGTCTCTGCAGCTCGCGCAGCGACCATCGACCCCCATAGCCAGATAGCAGTTCGTCCGACATCTCCTCGAGCACCTGCGCGACGTCGACCTCGTCGTCGAGCGGATGCTGCGAGCCGTCCCACCGGCTGAAACGGCTCCGGCTCAAGTCAGTTTGTCCTGCGGTCCGGCCCAGCCCGCCCCGCGTTCACTTTCGAATCGCCAGCGTCCCGGCGCGTCGGTCGTCTCCTTGTTCAACTGCTTGGTGAGGTGAAGCCCCTCGAGAGCGAACTCGAGCGCGCTCGCCCTAGAAGCGAGAGAGTCGTCTTCGAGATCGAGCCGGCCCACGAGCCGTTCGATCAGGAACCCGGCCTCGGCCGCGCCCTCGAACTGTCCGAGGAAGTCGCCCGAGCCCATCGTCTCTGAGGTCTCGGCCACTAGACCCTCGTCGAACGAGCTGGTCAGCGCACTGGTGTCCTCGCCGCCCAGACGGTGGTGCCAGACGTCGAGGATCGCCCGCTTGAGCGCGCGCTCGAGCACGGACATCTCGCGTCCCTCTTCGAGCATGTCGAACTCGATACGGCCGATCGACGCCGGAACGACGGCATAGAGGTCGACCGCCCGCGGCACCGCTGCTTCTTCGCCGTTTACGACGGCTCGCCGCAGCGCGCTGGCACCGATCGTCTCTAGAGCCCCGATCGAAAAGCGCACCGAGACGCCGGATCGTTGGTTGACCTGGGACGAGGACCGCAACTGCGTCGTGAACTCGGCGATGACCTCTTTGAGATGACGCGGCACTCGCACCGGGATCGTTTCCGTGACCGGCTTCGCCTCTTGTTCCATGATCGCGATCTCATCGTCGATACGTTCGGGATAGTGGGTGCGGACCTGCGTGCCGAACCGATCCTTGAGTGGAGTGATGATGCGGCCGCGATGGGTGTAGTCCTCGGGGTTTGCGCTTGCGATCAGCATGACGTCCAGCGGGAGGCGGATCTTGTAGCCGCGCACCTGGATGTCTCGTTCCTCGAGGATGTTCAGCAGGGAGACCTGAATTCGCTCCGGTAGATCGGGCAGCTCGTTGATCGCCACGATTCCACGGTTGGTGCGTGGGACGAGGCCGTAGTGAATGGTCAGCTCGTCACCGAGGTAGCGGCCCTCCGCGACTCGTATCGGATCGACATCCCCGATCAGGTCGGCCACCGCGGTGTCCGGCGTAGCCAATTTCTCGGAGTACCGGAGGCCGCGGCCAACCCAGACGATGGGTGTCTCGTCGCCCAACTCGCCAACCTTGTTGCGCGCCAGCGCGGAGACCGGGTGATAGGGGTGGTCGTTGAGCTCGCTGCCCTCGACCACCGGGACGGCGTCGTCGAGCAGATCGACCAGGGCCCTCATCAGGCGGCTCTTCGCCTGGCCCCGTTCGCCGAGCATGATCACGTCGTGCCCCGCCAAGACCGCGCGTTCGAGGGCGGGAACCACCGTGTCCTCGTAGCCGACGATGGCGGGAAAGATCGGCCGATGCGAGCGGAGTCGCTCGACGAGGTTGGCGCGCAACTCCTCCTTGACGGTGCGATAGCGGTAGCCCGAGGCCTTGAGCTGGCCAAGCGTGGTTGGAGTCGTCATGTAATTAGAGTTACGCATCGCCGGGATTACGCAACTCGCCACGTTTGCACTGGCCGCTCCGAGGCGTTTTGCTAGCCGTTCATGGCTTACGTGAGATGGCCCAACCGCAGGGCCGCCGGGCGCCTCTTGGGCGTCGAGCTCGCCCTCTACAGGGCCGACGACCCCGTTGTCGTCGGACTGCCGCGCGGCGGCGTCGAGGTGGCCGACGAGGTCGCGCGCGAGCTGAACGCGCCTCTCGAGATCGCGGTGGTGCGAAAAATCGGGGCTCCGACTCAGCCCGAGCTCGGCGTGGGCGCGGTGGGGAGCGGCGGCGTGGTCTTCATCAACCAACCGCTCGTAGAGCGCATGCGCATCGCCCCCGAGGTGCTCGACCGACTCGTGGCCGCGACCTCGGAAGAGGTCGAAGCACGCGTGCAGAAATGGATCGGCGGCAATGAGGAGACATCCCTAAAGGGACGCACGGTGATCGTCGTCGATGACGGACTTGCAACCGGGGGGACGGCCAAAGCGGCGGAACGCGTGCTGAGAGGACACGGCCCTGCCCGTCTGGTTCTCGCGATTCCGGTATGTCCACCGGAATCGGTCGAGCCCCTGCGCGAGCTCTACGACGATGTCGTGGTTCTTGCCACCCCTCGGCCGTTTCTCGCGGTCGGCGAGCACTTCGACGACTTTGCCCAGGTGGGCGACGACGAGGTGCGGGACATCCTCGATGCGGCCTCGGCCCGCCGGCGCTCCTGACGCGGCTGGGCACTAGAGTTTCGGACATGGAAACGACCTCACTCGCAGCAGTGACCGTGGTTGGCGACGACCGTCCTGGAATCGTTTCGGCGGTAACCCGCGTGCTTTTCGAGCTCGGCTGCAACCTGCAGGACGCGACCTCAACAATCCTCAGTGGGCACTTCGCGATGATGCTGATCGTCGGCCTGCCTCGGGACGTCGACCCCGCTCGCGTCGAGGTCTCTCTGGAAGAGGTCAGAAGCGATCTGGATCTGGTTATCACCGCGCGCCCGGTTCACGAAGCGAATCTTGCCTTCGACGAGCCAACCCATCTGATCTCCGTCTACGGCGGCGATCGTCCGGGCATCGTGTACCGGGTGACCGAGCATCTGTCGGGCAGCGGAGTCAACGTCACGGATCTCTCTTCGAGGGTGATCGGGAGCGCGGGCAACCCCGTGTACGCCCTGATGCTGGAGGTGTCCGCACCCGACGGAACCGATCTGGAGGGGGACCTCGCCGACCTCAAGGAATCGCTCGGAGTCGACATCACGGTGAACGCGATCGAGCCCGACATCCTCTAATGGCAGTGCGCACCGTCGTTCGCTTGCCCGAGCGCGTTCTAAAGCTTCGGTCCGAGGAACTCGAAGGGCGCAGCGCCGAGGATCTCATTGCGGATCTGATCGACACCATGAGGGTCTCGCCAGCGTGCGTCGGCCTGGCGGCCCCGCAGATCGGCATCAACAAGCGAGCGATCGTGGTCGACGTCACCGGACATCCCAAGGCCAAGACCTGTCACGGCCTGGTTTGTCTCCTCGACCCGAGGATCGTGGACTCGACGGGGCGCGATGTTGGGCGCGAGGGATGCATGAGCGTTCCCGACCTCACCGCCGACTTAGCGCGCGCGAAGCGAGTCGTCGTGCAGGGCATCGACCCCGACGGCAACGATCGGGTGGTCGCGACCAACGCGTTCGAGGCGCGTGCCTTTCAGCACGAGATCGATCATCTCGACGGTCTGCTGATCCTCGATCGAGTCGCGTCGCTGTCGACCGATGTGTTCAGCCGTCAGACCTACCGGTGAGGCCTGCCCGAAATCCTGGGGCTATTTGCATACATACGTCAAAGTGCATAAAGTTCCACGATGGAACGCTCGGCGGTAGTGCTCGGCGCATCGGGATTCGGTGGGGGAGAGCTCCTCCGCCAACTGGCGCGCCACGGGGGAATCGGCGTGGAGGCGATTTCGGGCGAGAGCCGCGCCGGTGAGCCGCTGGGCGAGGTCCACCCCAACCTGATCGCCTCGGAATTGCCGCTGGTCACCGCCGAGGAGGCGCGCGCGGTCCCGGTCGACGTGTGTTTCTCGTGTCTGCCGGGAGGCGAACTGGCCAAGCATCTCGAGCACGTCGAGGCTTCGTTGGTGGTCGATCTCGCCGACGACTTTCGTTCCGACGCGACCTGGGCCTACGGGCTGACCGAGTTCAACCGGGCGGAAGTTGCCACCTCCGGGCGGATCGCCAACCCCGGTTGCTATCCGACCGCCGTGCTCTTGGCGGCGCTTCCCTTTGCCGGGGCCGGTCTCGTGACCGGGCCGGTCGTAGTGGACGCGATCTCAGGGACCAGCGGTGCCGGCCGCAAGCTACAGGATCGACTCCTACTTGCCACCGCCTCCTCCTCGGTGACCGCCTATGGCACGACCGACCACCGGCACCTCCCCGAGATCGAGAGTGGGCTGTCCAAGTTCGGGGATCTCGAGGCATTGGTCTCCTTCACTCCGCACCTTGCCCCCATGAGCCGTGGCCTTCTCGCCACCGTGCGAGCGCGACTCGACGGCCCGCTTTCCGGAGCCGAAGCCACCTCGGTCTTGCACGCCGCCTACGACGAGGAGCCTTTCATCGAGGTTCTGAAGGGTTGGCCTTCGACCAAGGCGGTGACGGGATCCAACTCGGCGCACGTCGCAGCACATGTCGACGCGCGCACGGGGTGGCTGGTGTGCTCGGCGGCGATCGACAACCTCGGCAAGGGAGCCGCGGGGCAGGCTCTACAAAATGCCAATCTCGCCCTCGGATTCGACGAGACGATGGGACTGGAGTCGATGGGAGTGTGGCCGTGAGCACGAAGTGGCCGTCGGGCCTTCGCTCGGCGGGGGTCGCCTCCGGCATCAAGCCTTCGGGTGCTCTGGATCTCGGCTTGCTCGTGGCGGAGCTTCCTGCGACTTGGGCGGGGACCTTCACCCAGAACGCGGCCGCGGCCTCGTGTGTGGACTGGTGTCGGGAACGAAGCGAGCGCTCCGCACGCGCCCTGGTGGTTAACAGCGGCAACGCCAACGCCTGCACGGGATCCGCCGGCCGCTCGACGGTCGCGGCCACCGCTGCGGCCGCGGCTGCGGAGCTCGGCTGCGAACTGGATGACGTCTTGGTCTGCTCGACGGGTCCGATCGGAGTACCGCTGGATGCAGGTCTTCTCTCGGCTTCAATTCCGGAGGCGATCGCGGCGCTTTCACCCGACACCGACGACTTCGCGCGCTCGATGTTGACGACCGACACCTACACGAAGGTCTCGAGCGCGTCGGCCGGAGCAGCGGGCATCGTGGGTGTCGCCAAAGGCGCGGCGATGCTCGCCCCCAACATGGCAACCATGCTCGCGTTCATAGGCACCGATGCCACCGTCGAGCCGGACGCGCTGCAAGCGGCGTTGTCCTATGCCGTCGAGCAGAGCTTCAACCGGCTGTGCATCGACGCCTGCGAGTCGACCAACGACTCGGTCATCGCGCTGGCGACGAGCGCGGGGCCCGCGGTGGACGACTCCGAGCTGCGATCGGGGCTGCTGAAGGTGTGCGGCGAGCTTGCGCTGAAGATGGCGCGCGACGCAGAGGGCGGCACAAAACTGATTCGGGTACGAGTCAACGGCGCGCGCGACGAAGCTCACGGAGTCAAACTGGGGAAGTCGATCGCGTCCTCAAACCTGTGGTGCGCGGCGGCCCACGGCGCGGATCCCAACTGGGGCCGGGTGCTTTCGGCGATGGGTTCAGTCGACCGTGCCCTGGACGTCACCGCGGCATCGGTGGCGATCGGCGACGAGGTGGTGTTCGCTTCCGGGGAGCCCGGAGGCCTTCTCGCCAACGCGGCCGCGGCGATGCACGGTGACGAGTTCACGGTCACCGTCACGCTAGCCGCGGGCGATGCCTCGGCCGAGGTGCTGACCTGTGACCTCTCCGAGGAGTACGTGACTCTGAACGCGGAGGTGACGACGTGACCTCGCGGGTCGAGGCCCTGGGCAAGGCCGGAGTGCTCACCGAGGCGCTGCCCTACATCCGCACCTACCGCGGTCAGACCGTGGTCGTGAAGATCGGGGGCCAGGCGCTGGACGACCCCCGCCTTGCCGCGGTCGTGGCCGACGACCTCGCCCTTTTGGCCCTCGTGGGGATCAAGCTGGTGGTGGTGCACGGGGGCGGCCCGCAGGTGAGCGCGGCGATGGCCCAGGCCGGTATCGAGCCGGCGTTCGTGGCGGGGCTCCGCGTAACGGATCCTGCATCGATGGAGATCGTCCGGCGCGTGCTGATCGGCTCGATCAACTCCGACCTCGTTGCCCGGCTAAACGCCGCGGGGTTGTCGGGCGTCGGGCTATCCGGAGTCGACGGGGGATTGCTCGAGGTCGAGACGACCTCGGGCCCCGGCGGCGAGGAACTCGGTCTCGTGGGCGAGGTCACCGCGGTCGACCGAAGCCTCGTCGAGTCGCTGCTCGGGGATGACCGCACGCCGGTTATCGCGACGGTTGCTCCCGATGCTTCGGGCGTTGTCCACAACGTCAACGCCGACGCTGCGGCGGGGGCGATCGCCGCGGCCATCGGCGCGGCCAAGCTCGTCTACCTAACCAACGTCGAAGGCTTGTACGCGGACTTCGGCGACACGGACTCGCTGGTGAGCGAGCTGAAGCTGGCCGACCTCGAGGGCATGCTTTCGGGCCTGTCCGCAGGTATGCGCCCCAAGGCGGCGTCGGTCGTACACGCGCTGCGCGCCGGAGTGGGCAAGGCCCACATCCTCGACGGCCGCGTCGAACACGCTTTGCTGCTCGAGGTGTTTACGGACGAAGGGATCGGGACGCAGGTGTTGCCATGCTAGGAGAACCAGCCGTCGGCCGGCAGATGGACACGTACAAACGACTCCCGGTGCGCTTCGTTTCCGGTCGAGGTGCGCAGCTCACCGACGCTCAGGGACACAACTACATCGACTTCCTTGCCGGCATCGCCGTGGCGAGCATCGGCCACGCGCACCCGAAAGTCGCGGCGGCGATTGCCGATCAGGCCGCAACGCTGGTTCACGTCTCCAACATCTTTGAGACCGGGCCTCAGGAGGAGCTTGCCATTCGCCTGTTCGAACTAAGCGGGGGGATGCGTTCGTTCTTCTGCAACTCGGGCGCCGAAACGATAGAGGCAGCGCTCAAGCTGGCGCGCAAGCACGCGCTGGTTACGGGTCGTGAAGCAACTCGCATCGTGTGCGCGGAGGGCGGCTTCCACGGCCGCACGTTCGGCGCGCTCAGCGCCACCGGACAGCCCTCCAAGCAAGCGCCCTTTGCACCGCTGGTGGGTGGGTTCACCCACGTCCCCTACGGCGCCGCCGCCGCCCTCGAGGAAGCCGTCGACGACGATGTCGCGGCGGTTCTGCTCGAGCCGATCCAGGGTGAGGCCGGTGTCGTCGTGCCGCCGTCGGGATATCTGGCGGCGGCGCGAGAGGCTTGCGAGCGGGTGGGCGCGTTGCTCATCCTGGACGAGGTGCAGACGGGGCTGGGCCGAACCGGAGCGTGGTTCGCCTTCCAGCACGAGGGTGTGGCTCCGGACGTGATGTGTCTTGCAAAGGCCCTCGCCGGCGGGCTGCCGATGGGCGCGTGCCTGGCGACCTCCGCGGTCGCCGCGAGCTTTCAACCCGGCGATCACGCGACCACCTTCGGCGGCGGCCCGGTTCAGAGCGCGGCAGCCCTCGCAACCCTCGACGTCATCGAGTCCGAAGGCCTGGTGCAGCGCGCGAAGGTGGCGGGCGAGCGAATGTCCTCCGGTCTACAGGCGCTGTTTCCGAAGGCGGAGGTGCGAGGGCGCGGGCTGCTGGTGGCCGTCGAGCTGGCCTCGGACGCGGCCACCGAGATCGTCGAGCGCGCGCTCGACGCGGGCCTGGTGCTCAACGCCACCTCGCCGAACACGCTGCGCGTAGCTCCGCCGCTGGTCATCTCGGACGAAGAGATCGATCGCGGTCTCGCCATCCTCGAGGAGGTGGCAGGTGCGGTCCTCGCGGCGTCGTGATCTGCAGAAGCTCTTGCGTGAGGGGCGGGCGTCCAGCCAGCGGCATATCGTCCAAACCCTTCGAGCGGCGGGTCACGAGGTAACTCAAGCAACCATTTCGCGCGACCTGCAGGAACTCGGCGCGCTCAAGGTCCGCACCGAGGACGGTTTCGTCTACAGGCTGCCCGATGGGATGCAGCACGGCGGCGGCGACCTCATGGCGCGCAACCTCCGGCACACGCTCGAGGAGTTTGCGGTCGACGTGCGCCTCGCCGGCAACCTCGTGGTCGTACTAACCGCGCCCGGTCACGCGGCCGCGGTCGCTCGGGCCATCGACCTTGCCCCCAGTGATGAGGTCATGGGAACCGTGGCCGGCGACGACACGATCTTCGTCGCCACACCCGACGAGGCCGGAGCGCGGCTCCTTGCGGAGACATGGAATCCAACAACGACTAGGGCAATAGAGGAGCAACTATGAACAAGAAGGTAGTTCTTGCATATTCGGGTGGGCTCGACACCTCCGTCGCGATTCCTTATCTAAGCGAGCAGGGCTACGAGGTCATCGCCATCGCCGTCGATATCGGACAGGACGGCGACCTTCGAGACGCGATCGACCGAGCTCCCAAACTGGGGGCGGCCGAGGCTCGGCTCGTCGACGCGAAGAAGGAGTACGTCGATGGCTACGTGATGCCGGCGCTGATGATGAACGCCCTCTATCAGGATCGCTATCCGCTGGTGTCGGCGTTGTCGCGGCCTCTGATCGCGAAGGTACTGGTCGAGGTAGCCGGGGAAACGGGAGCCATAGCCGTAGCCCACGGTTGCACGGGCAAGGGCAACGACCAGGTTCGCTTTGAAGTCAGCCTCGGCGCCCTCGCACCCGAGATCGAGGTACTCGCTCCCGTTCGTGACTGGGGAATGAGCCGCGACGAGACGATCGCCTACGCGCAGGAACGCGGCCTGCCGATCACAACGACGAAGGCGTCGCCTTACTCGATCGACGAGAACCTGTGGGGGAGGAGCATCGAATGCGGTGTGCTGGAAAATCCGTGGGCGTCGCCCCCCGAGGAAATCTACGCGCTCACGAGCTCACCCTCCGACGCTCCCGGTGAGTCGCAGGACGTCGAGGTGTCATTCGAATCCGGGGTTCCCGTTGCCGTCGACGGCGAGCGTCTCAGCCCGTTGAACCTGATCGAGTCGCTTAACAAGATCGTGGGTGGCTACGGCTACGGGCGCATAGACCTGGTCGAGGACCGGCTGGTGGGGATCAAGTCACGCGAGATCTACGAGGCGCCGGCTGCGTTGGCCTTGATCGCCGCACACCGGGATCTCGAAACCCTCACTCTCGAGCGTCAGTTTGCGCGCGAGAAGCGCCGCATGGATTCGCTGTGGGCCGACCTCGCCTACCAGGGCCTGTGGTTCACCCCGCTCAAGCAGGCGGCCGAGGCCTTCGCCGCCACAACGGCGAGCGCCGTCACGGGCGAGGTCAGGTTGCGTCTTAGTGCCGGAGGTTGCCTGCCCGTGGCGCGGCGTGGACCGAGTTCGCTCTACGACGAGGGGCTCGCCACTTACGCGGACGCCGACGCCTTCAACCACGCCGACGCGGCGGGCTTCGTTCGCCTCTGGGGGCTTCCGGCGAAGCAGTGGGCAAAGGTCCACGGCACCGGCCCCGAGTCGCATTAAGACTCAGGTGGGCGACAACGAGATGCTTTGGGGCGGGCGGTTCGGCGCCGGTCCCGCAGACGAGATGTTGCGTTTGACGGTTTCCACCGGCATCGACATGGCTCTGCTCGAGTGTGACGCGCGCGCGACGAAGGCGCACGCCCGCGTGTTGGTCCAAGCCGGACTCCTCGAGCCCGGAGACCTCGAGTCCATAGACACGGTGCTCGACGAGCTTGTGGTCGCCTGGCGCGCGGGTGAGGTGACTCCGGGGATCCGCGACGAGGACGTCCATTCGGTGATCGAGCGAACCCTTACCGAGCGACTCGGCGAGCTGGGCGCAAGAATCCACGCCGGACGTAGTCGAAACGATCTGGTCGCCCAGGATCTCAGACTGTGGTGCCGTGATGCGGCCGACGGGCTGCTCGGAGGGCTCGGCGCTCTTCTCGAAACCATCGCGCAGCGGGCAGAGGAGCACGCCTCGACCCTGATGCCCGGCTTTACCCATCTGCAGCCCGCACAGCCGGTGACGGTCGGCTACCACCTTCTGGCCCACGGCTTCGCGCTGACGCGCGACGGAACTCGTATGCGGGCGGCGCGCTCTGCAGCCGACGTGAGCGCGTTGGGCGCTGGCGCGCTGGCGGGAACGACGCTGCCGCTGGACGCGAAGCTGGCGGCCGGGGAGTTGGAATGCGCCGGAGTCTTCGACAACGCCATGGACGCGGTCTCGGATAGGGATTTCGTATGCGACCTCGTATACGCGACCGCGACGCTGGGAGTCCACCTCAGCCGCTTCGCCGAGGAGATCGTGCAATGGACGTCTCCGATGTGGGGCTTCGCCCGGCTCCCGGACGAGTGGTCGACGGGTTCGTCGATGATGCCCCAGAAGCGCAACCCGGATATGGCCGAGCTGGTGCGCGGCCGGGCCGCGGCTCCGATCGGGGAGCTGGCCTCACTGCTCACGCTGCTGAAGGGCCTTCCTCTTGCGTACGACCGCGACCTGCAGGAGGACAAGGGCTACGTCTTTCGGGCGGTCGAACGGGCGGCTGGTTGCATCGAGGGGATGGCGGCGATGGTGGCCGGCATCACCTTCGACGAGGATCGGTTGGCCTCGGCGGCGGGACTGGGCGGCTCCTGGGCCACAGACTTGGCCGAGATCCTTGTCGCCCGCGGCCTCCCGTTTAGGACCGCTCACGAGGTCGCGGGGAGGCTCGTCGCCCGGGTCGAAAAGGGTACAAAGCTGAACGGACGGCTGCTGGAGGATCATCACGAGTTGATGTCCGCCTCAGACCTAGAGCTCTTGGCGCCGAGCCGCTCGGTGGTGGCCAGGAAGTCGCACGGGGGACCGGCCCCGGAGCGCGTGGCCGAGCAGATCGTGAGCCTGCTCGAAAGAAGAAGGAACCTCATTACCTGATCCCCTTCGGTCCTGAGATGAGCCGACGAAATGGGCGCGTTTCGGGCGAACAGGCGAATAACGTCACTGCTCGATAATCACTTCGTGGAAGTTATTGACGGAACGGAAACCGGTGACTAGATTCCCGATAGCCAATTGGCACTAGCCCCTCGTCGGCGCGGGGCTCAAACGACAGGGGGATTGGTTGAAAAAGGTCTTGGTAGCGCTGACCGCTACCGTACTTGGGGTATCGGTGTTGGGGGCCGGAGCACTCGCGGGCCCCGACAGAAAGAGCAGCAAGTCGACGTTACGTAGCGTCGATGATGGGTTGATCGACACGGCCCTCGAGAATTCGCTTCAGGCACAGGGACTCGAGCCGAAACAGCAGGGCCTCCCCGAGTCGAGCAAGAACATGAAGCTGGTGAGCAAGCTGAGGCTCACCGACACCGACGGCGTCATCAGCGACGTCAGCTACCACAGGGGCTACGCCTATCTGGGTGAGTGGTTCAACGCATGCACTGAGGGCGAGGGCGAGACCTACGACGCCGAGGTCCACGTCGTCAACCTGAAGAACAAGGCCAACCCGAAGGTGGTCGGGTCCATCCCGAACAACGGCAACGACTGGTCGGGTGAAGGTATCCAGCTGATCCACGTGGAGAACAAGAACTTCAAGGGCGACCTCCTGTTGATGTCGAGCGAGCCCTGTGACTCCGCGCTCGACGAGAACGTCGGTGGCATGACCATCTGGGACGTGACCGATCCAGCCAATCCCGAGAAGCTCGTTGCCAACTTCGGTGACTGGACGATCGGTGGGCTCGATGGGGAAGACGAGCGCGACTCGGGCCGGATTACGCCGCATTCGGTCCACAGTGTGATGGGCTGGGTCGACGGCAAGAAGGCATTCGCCGTTCAGGTCGACAACGAGGAGTTCCCCGATGTCGATATCTTCGACATCAGTGACCCGGCTAACCCAGTCATCATCTCTGAAGTGGGCCTCGAGGAGTTCGCGGCTGCTGGACTGAACGCGCAGGTCGCAAACGGTGGATCGATCTTCCATCACGACATGCAGGTCCGCCGCATCGACGGGGTGTGGCACATGATGGTGTCGTACTGGGACGTCGGCTGGGTACTGCTGAACGTCGACGATCCTTCGAACCCGCAGTTTGTGGACGACTACGACTACCCGGACCCAGATCCGCTGACCGGCTTCAGCTCGCCCGAGGGCAATGCCCACCAGTCTTGGTGGAGCAAGGACGCCAAGTTCGTGGTGGGTACGGACGAGGACTTCAATCCCTTCCGTCTCGTCGCCGAGATCACATCTGGTGACAACGCGGGGGACACCTTCGATTCCTCCAACGGAAGCGATACTCCTCCGGTCGATGACGTGAACCCACTCGCGGGCCCGACGCGTTGGGTCGGACGTGCCTGCAACACCGACCCGGCAGTACCGGCCCCCGGGTCGGCGGACGAGATCGCTCTGGTGACGCGCGGCGCTTGCACGTTCACCGAGAAGACCGCCAACGTCGAGAGCGCAGGCTATGCCGCAGTCATCGTGTTCAACTCGAACGCTGCGGCAGGCGGCGGGTGCAGCGCCGTGGTCGGCGCGAGCGTCGAGGGCGGGATACCGTTCCTCGGCGTCGGCCGGGACACGGGCTTCAAGCTGCTCAACACCCCTTACGACGACGCGGTTTGTTCGGACCCCGCCCAGGACGACGGCACGAGTCTTCCGCCCATTGGCACGGAGGGTGAGAGCGTCAGCGTCACAGGCGAGTTCGATGGCTGGGGCTACGTGCAGTTCTTCGATGGCGAGACGCTCGACCACATCGACGCTTACGCCGTCGACGAGTCGCTCGATCCCCGCTACGCGAAGAACTTCGGTGACCTCTCGGTTCACGAGGTCAAGACCGACCCGCGGGGCAATTACCTCGGCTACGTCGCCTACTACAACGCGGGTGCTCGAGTTGTGAAATTCAACAACAAGGGCATTAGAGAGGTCGGTCACTTCATCGACGGCCGCGGCAACAACTTCTGGGGCACTTATCCCGTCAAGAACGGCCAGAAGCGCCCCTGGCTGTTGTTCAGCGACCGTGACTTTGGTCTCTACGTACTGAAGTACACCGGCAACCAGTAGCCGGTTCAGGGGACTCAGCGGGCCCCCGGGATTTCTCCGGGGGCCCGCTTCATTTCGTCGGGCGCAATACTAGAGGCGGCCTACGATTGAGAGGCTTATGTGGCCCCGGAGCCGGTTCTGGTCCGGGAGGGCAACGGCCATGAGGGGGAGTGCATGTTTTCCAGGGCGACGAGGCTCACGTTAGTGCTGACACTGGTGGCCGGATCCACCTTCTTCGCGGCCGGGCCCGCGCGCCCGGCAGGCGCCGACGTCGTGATCAGGGCAAAGTCCGGAGATCGGTGGGCTCCGCAGCATTCATTCGTTCGCAGGGGCAAGGACGGCAAGGCCGCCATCAAGTGGAAGAACCCCACCGGGACGAAGCACGACATCAAGTCGACGAACGAAGGCAAGGACTGGTTCCTGAAGAGAACGATCCTGAGGAAGGGCGACGCCAAGACCAAGACATTCAAGTCCAACGGTAAGTACCATTACCGCTGCACGATCCACTCGGTGAAGGATAACGGCGTCTTCATAGGCATGGTCGGCATCGTCCACGTCAGGAAGTAGGTGCCCGACCTGATGAGTTTTACCCCGCGCCGCGCAACGAAGGTCGTCGCTCTGGCGGGCTTACTCACGGTGTCCTTGCTCTCGAGTTCCGCGCTCGCGCACGACATCATCTTTTTCGACGACCACACGGTCACGGTGAGGGAAGGGCTGCAGAAGAACCTGAGGGTCGAACGCTGCTGTCACGGCACCGGATCCGCGAGCTTTGACTGGGAGACACAGGCGGGAACCGCTCAACCCGGCACGGACGTGATCGAGGAATCGGGCACCGAAAGCTTCCCCAGTCCTATAGCCCAGCGAGAGCTCATCTTCAGGACCGCCAACGACGGCGATGTCGAACCTCTGATGGTCGGCCACATGGAGCTGAGCAATCCGAGAGGAAGCCCGGCACCCATCATCACCTTTCCCAAGGTTGCCGATGTGGTGGTCATCGATGAAGACGGACCCAGCCGCGTGGCGTTCATGCTGCCGGCCTACTCGGTTTATTCCAACCGTGAAGCGGTGAAGCTCGAGGTTGTCCGGCTCGGCGACGTGACGGAGGCCGAGACCGTCTCCTACGAGACGGCGGACGGAACCGCGATCCATGGGGAGCACTACAAGTCCAAGAGCGGAACGGTCGAGATCCTCGCGGGTGAACGAGAGGCGACAACCTCGATCAGCATCCCGATCCTCGACAACTCGAGTGAGACGGACAACACCGAGTTCACCGTGCGGGTTCGTGACGGCGCACCAGACCCGACGGCGGGACCACAGGTCGTCACGGTCGAGATCCGCAACCTGCAGACTGGGGACTTCGCCAAACCGTTCACCGATTTCCACCGACCCCGAGACGGTGCCACGTACGGGTCGAGATCGTTTTTCACCAAGGAAGCGCACGTGTTCTTCGACGACGGTGGCGGTTCGGGAGTCAAGACCGTTGCCCTTGCTCTGGCCAAGAAAATGAAGTCCGGTGGGTGCAGGTGGTGGAACGGCAGGCGCTATCGAGCCTCCAGCTGCAAGCTTGGCAAGGTCCAGGACAGGGTCGGAATCTGGGCGATGAAGAAGCACCCCAAACTGCAAAGCGGAGACTTCAAGATCTTCCGGTATCCCCACAGGCTCAAGCCAACGCAGGGGAGCAAGGTTCGCGCCTATCGCGTCGTTAGCAGAGCGACCGACTTCAGCGCCAACGTGGAGAGCAAGTTCACGAAGGGCTTCAACATCCGAACCTTCAAGGTTCGCCGGTAGCGCCTCCGAGCGGGAGTCGTGGAATCCGAGATCAGCGTCCGCCAAGGCGCCGATTCGTACCCTCTTTGACTACTCCAATTTCTGAGAATAGATTTCGAGCCTGTTCACTTTGGACTAGCCCCTCAAAGTTGAGGGGCTTGACTACAGGGGGGAAGCGTTGAATTTGAGTTTTACTCGCAAATCGTCGCGGCTCGTCCAGCTGCTGGCCGCGAGCCTCGCCTGCGCCATGATGGTGCTGGTACTGGCTCCGGTCAGCTCGGAGGCCAAGAAGCCCGAACAGGGCAAAAACAGCGACTCCGCGCGCCTGCGCAGGGCCGTTTCGGCCGACAGCATCAACCTGCACTTGAAGGAACTGCAGGACATCGCCGTCGAGAACGACGGCAACCGGGCGTCTGGCTTCCCGGGCTTCGACGCATCGGCGGATTACGTAGTGGGCGAGCTCGAGGGCGCCGGTTACGACGTAACGCGTCAGGAGTTTGACTTCGACACGTTCATCGTCAACGCTCCCGCGCAGCTCGATCAGACCGCTCCCACCCCCACGACCTACACCGAGAACGAGGACTTCGCCTACATGGAGTTCTCCGGCAGCGGCGACGTCACGGCCGGCGTGACCAACGTCGACCTGGTGCTCCCACCTGGCCCCGATCCGAGTACGTCGAACAGCGGCTGTGAAGAGTCCGACTTCGCAGGTTTCCCTGCGGGCGACATCGCGCTGATGCAGCGCGGTACCTGCGACTTCGGTCTCAAGGCCGTGAACGCCGCTAATGCCGGCGCGGTCGGAGCGATCATCTTCAACGAGGGCCAGCCCGGTCGCACCGACGTCATCGCCGGAACTCTGGGGTCCTTCAGGCCCGGCATCCCGACCTTCGGGATGAGCTTCGAGCTCGGCAACGAACTGGCTGGGATCCCGGACCTCGAGCTCCACATGTTCGCCGACACCACGATCGAGACCCGGACAACCGAGAACATTCTCGCCGAGACCCCGGGTGGCGACCCCGACAACGTCGTGATGGCCGGTGGACACTTGGACAGCGTCCAGGAGGGTCCCGGAATCAACGACAACGGTTCCGGAACCATGAGCCTGTTGGACATCGCTCTGAAGATGAAGCAGCTGAAGATCAAGCCCGAGAACAAGATCCGCTTCGCGTTCTGGGGAGCCGAGGAGTCGGGTCTGATCGGCTCGACGTTGTATGTCGACGACCTCGTGGCCAACGATCCCGAGGAGTTCTCGAAGATCGCGATGTACCTGAACTTCGACATGGTCGGGTCGCCGAACTTCGTCCGCTTCGTTTATGACGGAGACGGCTCGGCGTTCCCGGACGTGGGCGGTGGTCCGGCGGGGTCCGACAAGATCGAGGCGGCGTTCACCGACTTCTGGGCCAACCGAGGACTCGAGAGCGAGGAGACCGCGTTTGACGGCCGCTCCGACTACCTAGCGTTCATCCTCAACGGTGTTCCTTCCGGTGGACTGTTCTCCGGAGCCGAGGTGCTCAAGACCGAAGAGCAGGAAGCGATCTACGGCGGCGTAGCGGGTCTCGCCTACGACCCCTGCTACCACCAGGCCTGTGACACCTTCTTCAACACCAGCGACACGGCGCTGAACCAGTTCTCCGACGTCATGGCGCATGTGATCGCGAAGTACGCAAATAACACCGACGGCATCGGGCAGGAAGAGGCGGCGGCGCTTCGCACGAAGGCCGGTCGCAACACGGTCTTCCACGGCTCGCACGCCACCAGGTAAGACCACAGCAGCAAAGAGCTCAATAAGAGGGTGGCCTTCGGGCCACCCTCTTAGCGTTGCGACTGCGGGTCCCTCGCGGGGCCGCTTTTGCGAGCCCTTGCGCGGCGCGGGCGCGCCGGTATACAAATGTCTCCTGCGGTGTGGCGCCGATTGCGATGGGGGGACATAGCATGCATGGTTGGTCGCGTGTGCTCGTAATGCTTGTGATTTTGGCGGTTCTTCTGGTGACCTTTGGCGTAGTCGCCGCGGCATCGACCTCGTTGGTCACCAGTGCCCCCAACGGTGATATCCGGGTGCTCGTAAGCGTGGGCTGCGGGTCCACGGACCGCGACCACGATGGGGATTTCAACACCTGCGGCAAGGGCGACACGGCGTCGTTCATGTACTCGGTTTTCAACCAGTCTGACGTCACCCAGACGATCACGATCGATGCCGCGCTTGACGCGCCGGGGACCGAGTTGGATGAGGCCACAAGTCAGCAGGTGGTGCTCGAGCCCGGCGGCATCCACGATGAATTCGCGGAAATGAGGGTGCAGAACAAGATGACGCCTCTGGGCAGGTACACCCTGAGCGCCACCGCTTCGGGCTCCGAGAGCGCGGGCACCAGCGCCAGCCTCACGGTCCGCTGAGGTCAAGGTAAGTATGTGCGCCTAATCCCGGCTACGAAGCAAGAGTCAATGAAGTCAGTTTGAAGAGTTGATCGGCAACTGTCGGCCTCGGCGGCGGCCGGCCATGGCGCCGTCGGTAGCGAAGCGAGCAGAGAACGGAAGCAGGAGGGTGGCCTAGGGGCGCCCTCTTCGCTTTGGTGGCTAGGCTCGATCGTGTCTTTCAGGCTGGCAATCTGGCGGAAGCTCTCGGGGCCCCCTGGGATGCGGTTCACGATGAGGCCGAGGTGCTCGAGCATGTGCTCTCCGAGGATCTCGAGGAACGAATAGCCCGGCATCTCGGCCACCCGGGGACGGATCCACACGGGCACCCAATTCCAAGCAGGGACTTAGAGCTGCCAAAGGGCAAGGCTCGGGCTCGCCGGAGCCCTCGGAGGTGCTGCGAGCATCGGTAGTGCCGGTGCTGTTGGCCGCGCAGGAGTCTCACACGACAACCATTCGGCGTCTAATCCCCTGTAGCACGGGCTCGGCACCGTGGGCCGCGTCGATCACGAGCGCAACGGCTTTGACCCTAGAGGAAACTTCACCGACGATTTCATCGCTCGTCCGTTCGGGACGCACCTCTATCACTGCCACTCGCATCCGCTTGCGCAGCACATCCATCGGGGCCTGTACGGCGCGTTCATCGTCGATCCCAAGAAGGGACGCCCCGACGCCCACGAGATGGTGATGGTGATCAACGGATTCGACACCAACTTCGATGGCGAGAACGAGGTCTATGCGGTCAACACGGTCGCGTTCGCGTACGCGGTCGATCCGATCGTCATCAAGGCCGGAGAACTGCAGCGGGCGCATCTTGTCAACGTGACAGAGTTCGACCCGCTGAACTCACTTCACACCCATGCCAACTTCTTCAATCTCTACCGGACCGGGACCTCGCTGGAGCCCGACGAGTTCACCGACATCGTGTCGATGATCCAGGCCG
>JBOGWV010000025.1:0-3699 GCA_050693975.1 Actinomycetota bacterium | reverse complement strand
CACGAGCTCGGCCACGCCATCGTGGCCCGCTTCGTCGACAACGCCGATCCGGTACACCGCGTCTCGATCATCCCGCGCGGCATCGGCGCGCTCGGGTTCACGCAGCAGCTTCCCGAGGAAGAGCGCTATCTCATGAGCGAGCCTGAGCTGCGCGACATGGTCGCTGTGCTGCTTGGGGGGCGCAGCGCCGAGGAGATCGTGTTCAACTTCGCCACTACCGGAGCCGGTGACGACCTGCGGCGCGCTACCGAGATCGCGCGCCGCATGGTTATGGAGTTCGGGATGTCGGAGAAGGTCGGACCAATCAACATCGCAGAGACGGGAGCTCGCTTCCTCAACCCGATGTTCCGCCAGGGCAACGATGTCTCCGAGGAAGCTCAGATGGCCATCGACCGCGAGGTGAAGGCCATCCTCTTGGAGGGTCAGGTCAAGGCCCGCAAGATCCTGACCGAGCACCGCGACGACATGGACGGACTGGCCGAGCTGCTGCTCGAAAAGGAGAACCTTTCACGTAGAGACCTCGACGAGTTCTTCGGCGAGGCTCCGGACTCGACCGATCAGTCCGGCGAGGAAGAGTCGAGGACGGACGAGATCCTGCGTCGCGACCTGTCCCAGGTCCAACAACAGAATTAGTTAGGGACGGCCCGGGTAGGCCGGCGGCGGTCCCGGGGGCGGTCCTGGCGGAGGCGGTGCCGGTGGGCCCGGCGGCCCTTGTGAGGGCCACCATCGTGGCGGGTTCATCAGCCGCTTGCGGTTGCTCCGGCGCACGAAGAAGAACACAATCAGCAAGACCGCGCCGGCGAGGGCCAAAAAGGCGCACAGGATGATGCCCCCGATGGAGGCGAACAGGCCTCGGAAGCTGTAGGGGCCGACCGCGATGATCACCTCGGGCCCCTCGCCGGTCGCCGTGACCGTGAAGGTGCCGGGTCTCTCGATCTCGAACTTGCCGACGAGCGCGCCGCTGCGATCGCCGAAGTCGTACGTGAAGGTCTCGCCGAACGGCGGCCTGACGGTGACCTCCTCGCCGGTGGTCTGGTCGACCAGCACCACGTCGAGAGCCGGGAGAGCATTGGGACCGCTGAAGCTCTGACCCTCGAAGACGGTGTCTCGTTCGTAGAAGATGCCGTAGGTCCCGGTGTCGTCGAGCTCCATGGTGGTTTCGCCGGGAGCCACCATCTGCTTGATGTCCTCTGCGCTCCGCACGAGGCACATCACGATGAGGGTGGCGACCACGATGGCGGCGACCAGGAGGCCACCGGATAGCGCATAGACCCAGCGCCCGGGGGTCACCTTGGGTGCCTGGACGACCATGAACGACCTCCTGAACTCGCCTCGACTTTGAATAGTCCACGATTGTCGTCCGGGAGGGAATCGGTTTCGGGAAGAGCCTTGGCCCCTCCTCGGTTGACACTTCTGAGTCCCAAGTTGACAATGGAGCACTCAACTTTTCTGACCCCGAAACGACCAAGAGGCCACTAATGGATATCAACAAGCTCACCATCAAGTCCCAGGAGGCGCTGTCGGCGGCGCAGAAGCTCGCCGGAGACCTGAACCACCAGCAGGTCGAGGGGGCCCACCTGCTCAGGGCGCTCCTCGGCGAGCCCGAGGGGGTCGTCTACCCCCTGCTGCAGAAGCTCGGCGCGCAACCCCAGAGCCTCAGGACCCGGGTGGACGCGGTGCTCGACGGTCTGCCCAAGGTCTACGGCCGCGTCGACATCTACCTGGGGGCGAGCCTCAGGAGCGTCCTTGCCTCCGCCTTCGACGAGGCCGAGACGCTGGGCGACGCCTACGTCTCGACCGAGCACCTGCTGCTCGCCCTGCTCGAGCAGCGCGACGACACCGCGGCGGTCCTCACCGAGGCCGGAGTCAACCGGGCCGGCGTGCTCGAGGCACTCCAGCAGATCCGCGGCTCCCAGCAGGTCACCGACCAGAACCCCGAGGGCAAGTACCAGTCGCTCGAGCGTTTCGGGCGCGACCTGACCGAGGCGGCTCGCCGCGGCAAGCTCGATCCCGTCATCGGCCGCGACGAGGAGATCCGCCGCGTCATTCAGGTGCTGTCCCGCAGGACCAAGAACAACCCCGTCCTGATCGGCGAGCCGGGCGTCGGCAAGACCGCCATCGTCGAGGGGCTCGCCAACCGCATAGTTGCCGGCGACGTGCCCGAGTCACTCAAAAACAAGCGCGTGGTGAGCCTTGACTTCGGCGCGATGGTCGCGGGATCGAAGTACCGGGGCGAGTTCGAGGAGCGGCTCAAGGCCGTCCTTCAGGAGATCGCCGCTTCAGAGGGCGAGATCATCACCTTCGTGGACGAGCTACACACCGTTGTGGGGGCGGGGGCCGCCGAGGGGTCGATGGATGCCAGCAACATGATCAAGCCGATGCTGGCGCGCGGCGAGCTTCGCATGGTCGGCGCCACGACACTCGACGAGTATCGCAAGCACGTCGAGAAAGACGCGGCCCTCGAGCGGCGCTTCCAACCGGTATTGGTCGGCGAGCCCGCTGTCGAGGACACCATCGCCATCCTCCGCGGACTGAAGGAGCGGTACGAGGTGCACCACGGTGTGCGTATTCAGGACGCCGCGCTCGTGGCCGCGGCGGTGCTCTCAGATCGCTACGTCACCGGACGCTTTCTGCCGGACAAGGCGATCGATCTGGTGGACGAGGCCGCCAGCCGCCTCCGCATCGAAATCGATTCGATGCCCATGGAGATCGACGTGCTCGACCGGCGCGCCAAGCAGCTCGAGATCGAAAAGGCGGCCCTCGCCAAGGAGACCGACGAGGTCTCACGTGAGCGGCTGGCGCGCATCACCGAGCAGCTCGCCGAGCTCCACGAGGAGATGGACGGGATGAAGGCCTCGTGGACTCAGGAGAAGGACAAGATCGGGGCCATCCGATCGCTAAAGGCCGAGATCGAGGAGCTGCGCGGAGAGGCTGAGCGCGCCGAGCGCGACGGCGATCTGCAACGTGCGGCCGAGCTGCGCTACGGCCGGCTCGTCGAGGCGGACAAGCGGCTGACGGCGCTCAACGAGGAGCTCGTCGAACTCCAGCGCGAGCGTAAGTTCCTCAAAGAGGAAGTGGACGAGGAGGATGTCGCCGAAGTCGTGTCCCGCTGGACCGGCGTGCCGGTGTCCAAGCTCATGGAGGGAGAGGTCGCCAAGCTCATCGAGATGGAGGCGAACCTTCACCAGCGCGTGATCGGTCAGGATGATGCGGTCGAAGCTGTGTCCAACGCCATCCGCCGCGCCCGCTCCGGGCTCAGCGATCCCAATCGACCGATCGGATCGTTCATGTTCCTGGGACCCACGGGCGTCGGCAAGACCGAGCTCGCCAGAGCGCTTGCCGAGTTCCTGTTCGACGACGAGCGCGCCATGGTCCGTATCGACATGAGCGAGTACATGGAGAAGCACACAGTCAGTCGGCTCGTCGGTGCGCCCCCGGGCTACGTCGGCTATGAGGAAGGCGGTCAGTTGACCGAGGCTGTTCGGCGCCGTCCGTACTCGGTAATCCTGCTCGACGAGATCGAGAAAGCGCATCCCGCCGTGTTCAACGTGCTGCTGCAGATCCTCGACGCTGGTCGTCTGACGGACGCGCAGGGTCGCACGGTCGACTTCAAGAACACCGTGATCATCATGACCTCGAACCTCGGATCACAGCACCTGCTCGTTTCGGAGAGCGAGGAGGCGGCCGCCGAGAAGGTAA
>JBOGWV010000024.1:0-39698 GCA_050693975.1 Actinomycetota bacterium | reverse complement strand
GGTGACGACGTGTCCGTCGCGGGGTTGGACGCGGGCTCTGTGGGCGCGGTCACGATCGACGATGGCGTGGTAATGGTCGAGCTCAAGATCGATGAGGGCGTGGAGATGCCGCGTGACGCCAACGCCGAGATCGTTATCGAGACCCTGCTCGGTCGTAAGTCCGTGCGTCTCGATGGTGGTGGCAGCAAGGAGCTGCTGGCGGAGGGAGATCACATCGCCCTCGAGGACACCAGAACGCCGGTTGAGCTGCTCGACCTCGCCAACCGCTCGCGGCCGTTGCTCGATCGCTCAGATCCCAAGGCATTTCAGGACTTCATGAACGAGGTCACGGCTATAACCCAGGGCAAGAGGGTGCAGGTGTCGACGCTGATCAGCGGACTCGCCGATGTGACCGACGCGGTTGACTCGCGCAAGCAGGAGCTGTCTCGGCTGCTCGATTCCTTCAACACGCTGGGGGCCACCTTCGCGGAGAAGGACGAGACGCTGGTGTCGCTGATCGACAACCTCAACGTGGTGCTCGGCAACCTGTCCGAGCGCACTGAGGACGTCGAGCGGCTTCTCGAGTCCACCGACTCGGCCTCGCACTCCACCGCCGACCTGATCGCTCGCAACCGGCCCGAGCTCGACCAGGCTCTCAGGAGTTTGCACGGCGCGCTCGAGGTCATCGACCAGCACCAGGTCGACTTGGCCGCGGGCATCTCGTACCTCCAGGACTCGGTTGAGGGGTACTCGAGCGTGGGCTACTCACAGGGAATCCCCAACCGCTGGGCGAACATCTTCGTTCAGAGCCTTGGCCCCGCCGGGATAGACGCTTTCTTCGGTCCTTGCGGCGCGGTCGACAACGCGCTCGACACGATGCTGGGCGAGGACCCGCGCGACTGCCAGCATCGAGCCGAGTACGGCGACCAGACCAACGGCGGTGGCAATGGCGGCGGCACCGGCGGCGGAGGGAGCCAGGGGGACGACGGACCCCCCGACCCGCAGCAGCCCGAAGAGTCCGACGAGGGCCTTCCAGGGGACGTTGGGGACCTCATCGAGAACGTCACCGGAGACTCCACCCTCACGGATGACCTGAGGGGGCTGCTCCCATGACGAAGCGCTTCATGTTGACCGCTCTGCTCATCGTCGTCGCGGTGGTGGCGTCGGCGTTCACGATCGCGGACGCTCGCAACGACGAGCGCTATGTGACTGCCTACTTCGACCGCGCGGTGCAGATCTTCCCCGGGAACAGCGTTCGGGTGCTGGGCGTCGACATCGGACGCGTCACGGAGGTCGAGGTCGCCGACGATCAGAGCCAGGTGGCCGTGACGTTCAAGATCGAGGACGAAGACGTCAAGCTGCCGGACGATGTCGAGGCGACGCTGATCCCGGTCTCGTTGCTCGGCGAGCGCTACGTCCAACTGTTTCCCGCGTACGAGGGGGGCCCGACCTTCGACGGCCACGAGATCACCATGGACCGCACCAGCGTTCCGGTCGAGCAGGACGAGTTGCTACGGAGCCTGCAGGACTACTTCGGCGAGCTCGACCCCGAGCGGGTCGCAAAGTTCGTATCGAACGCATCCGACATCCTCAGAGGCAACGGCGAGGAGCTCAACCGCCTGATCGAAAGCGGCTCCAGCGTCATCGAGACGCTTTCAAACAAGCGGGACACGCTGTCCGATTTGATCGTCAACTTCAACGACGTCACGCAGACGCTAAAGGGCCGGCAGAGCGAGATTGCGACCCTGATCGACACCTACAACGTCGTGTTGAAGACGCTCAACGACAACCGCGGAGCGCTCGAGGGGACGATCACCGGGCTCACAGACGCGTCGGCGCAACTGGCGAGCCTGCTCGTAGAGCATCGCAACCCGCTCGGCAAGGACGTCAAAACGCTGACGAGGACCGTCCGCACCATCGATCGCAACGTCGAACGACTGGGCAGGACCGGTCACTGGGCCAACCGCTTGTTCGAAGCCGCCTCCAAGGCGGTCGACTACGATCGCGACTGGTTGCGACTCAACAACCAGGGCGAACCGTTGGTCGAGCTCCTCGAGTTCCGTCTGCGCGACCGGCTCGTCGGCGTTTGTCTGCGCCTCAAGGTAAAGGAGTGCTCCAAGCCGGCGTTCTGGTCCGGCGAGATGCCCGATCTATTCTGCCTGACCCAGTCGTGTCCCAAGGGCGGCGGCAAGAAAAGCCCAGGAGATCAGCTCAACGACGCCATAAAGAAGCTACCGCCGAGCGTCGGCAACGAGCTTGAGAAGGAGCTCGACGGTGGCGGAGACGCTGGAGAGGACAACAAGAAAAAGAACTGCAAGCAGGCCAAGAACCCGAAGAAGTGTCGCCTCAAGAAGCAGCTCGACCCGGGCCAGACGTTGGATGACCTGCTCGACGAGCTCGGCAAGGAACTGGACGAGATCCAGGGTCCCTTGGACGACATCCTCGATGAGGGGACGCTTCCATGAGACGGCTCGCCCTCGTCGCCTCGTGTGCGCTGTTCGCCCTGATCACGGCGTGCTCTGCACCCGACTCTCTGACCGCCACCGCGGCGTTCACCGACGTCGGCGACCTGGCCCAGGACGCGCCCGTAACCATGGCCGACATCAAGGTGGGCAAGGTCACGGACATCCGACTCGAGAACAACGAGGCGATCGTTACCCTCGAGCTCGACGAGGACGCTAGGATTCCCGCCGATGTCACGGCAAGGGTCCGACGCACCAGCGTTCTAGGTGAGCGCATTATCGATCTCGTGATCCCCGAAGGCTCAGAGGACTCCAAGGAGCTCCTGGCCGACGGCGCCGACATCACCGACACAGTGGTACGAACCGATCTCGAGGATCTCGTGGGCGAGGGGTCCGAACTGCTTGGTGCGATCGCGGCATCCGACCTCGCGGTCATGATCGACGAGGGGGGCCGCGGCTTCGGAGGCAAGGGCGAGGAGCTCCGGTCGCTTCTCAACAGCTACACCGACATCGTGGGCGCGTACGCCAAGCGCGGCGAGATGCTCAAGAGCCTGATCACTAATTTGGATGACTTCAACGCCACCGTCGCCGCCGAGTCGGAGGCCCACCGGGACGCCGTGAGGAACACCTCGCGCTCAATCGAGGTGTTGAGCGAGGAGAGCGCCGAGCTCGAAAAGGCGATCGTCTCACTCAATCGATTGGCCGTCGGGGGCGAGGACATCTTCACCGATCACCTCGACGAGATGCAGCACTTCTTCAGCCAGACCAAGATCATCCTGGGCCAGCTCGAGGAGCAGCAGAAGGACATAGAGCTGTTGCTTAGATGGGCGCCGGGACACAACAACAACACCCAACTCGTCGAGTACTTCGAGTTCAACCAGGTGATCCAGGACTTCGTCATCTGTGGGCTGAACGACGACCCCTCCGATCCCGCCCGTCGCTGCACACCGAAGGAAGAATCATGAGGGTGAGTAAGCGCGTCTACATGAACCTGATCGTCTTTCTGGTCGGGTCGTCATTGCTCGTGTTCCTCGGCGCCAAGAACCTGGTCCTTCAGCAGGCGACTGAGGGAACCTTGCAGGCTCGCTTCACGGACGCATCGGGACTGCTCCCACGCAACGACGTCACGATGCGCGGTGTGGTGGTGGGCTCGGTTCGCCAGGTCGACCTGGCCGACGACGGGAACGTCAACGTCGTGATGAACCTCGAGCCCGGCGTGGTGGTTCCCGACGGGACCGTCGCCGAGATCGTCAGAAGAAGCCCCATCGGGGAGCTGACCCTCGAGCTTCAGCCCGGTGAGGGCGAGCCCCTGGACGACGGCGCCACGATCGCGGTGGACGACACCATCCCGCCGCCGGACGTCTCGGAAACCATCGAGATCCTCGCGGACGTGCTGCACGAGGTGCCGTCCGACGACCTCAACACCGTGGTGGCCGAGCTCGCAGACGCGGTGAGAGGACGGGGCGGCGATCTCTCGAAGTTCAACAAGGACGTTACCGAGCTTCCCGAGGAGATCCTGGGAGTTCAGGCCGAGCTCGAGGCGCTCATCAACGACGGACCGAAGGTCACGAGCGTGCTCGCCGACAACGCCGATACGCTTGGCGACGACATCACGCAGACGCAGTTGCTCGCCGACATCTTGCGCGACCGCAAGACCGACATCGTCGACCTCTATCGCTTCGGCGGTGACTTCACAACCATCGCGGGTGACCTGATCGGGGACGAGAAGGCGAACCTGTCCTGCCTCGTGGCAGACTTTGCTCATATCAACTCGGTCCTCGGACGACAGGAGAACCTTGTCAACCTCGCCAACACCCTGGACAAGAACCACTTCTTCTTCGGTGCCATCGAGCAGGCCGTCCAGGTCGGCCTCGACGAGGGCACCTGGTTCCGGGTCCAGCTCGTACCGCCGGCCCAACCGCACGCCCAACCTTACGCACCACACCGAGGTCCGCCGGATGCCATCCCCGGCAACGCCTGCCGCTCGCAGTTCGGCGACGGCGTCGGCGCGGTCGAGCAGCCCGAGGAACCCGATCTCGCCAGGGAGTCGAGGCTTCGCCCTGGAAGCTAGTGCCTCCGCGTGAAGCTCATCAAGCGTCTTCTACCCTGGATCCTCTTTGGACTGGCTCTGGTGGCGGCCGTCACCTTCGGTGTGCTGTGGCAGCAGGAATGGTCCAAGGCCAACGAGCAGGACGAGCTGCGCGCTCAGGCGACCGAGTTCATCAACGACCTCACCAGCATCTCGGCGGACACCGCCGAAGCCGACGCCGAGGAGATCAAACAATGGGCGGTCGGTGACTTCGCCGAGGAGGCCGAGGTCTTCTACGGGGACAAGGCGATCGACGCAGTAAAGGAGGCCGACGCCTCCACGGAGGGAGCCATCCAATCGCTCTACGTACAATCGCTCGAGGACGGTGAGGCTTCACTATTCGCGGTGATCGACTACACGGTGACCAACGCGGGGACGGCCGAGCCCAAGACCGACATCATCAGGATGAACATCGAGATGATCGAGAGCGACGACGGTTGGAAGGTCAACAGCGTGCGCGTGCTGGAATCACCGGGCACCGCCCTTCCCAGCGCCGGCTGAGTCGCTCATCTGATCCAGGTGTGGACATCTACCCCCCTCCTAGCGGGGGTCAGATGTCCAAAGGCCCCCGAGGGCTCATGTCAGCTCGCCAGCATTCGGCGCAGTACGAACTGGAGAACGCCTCCGTGGCGGTAGTAGTCCATCTCGACCTCGGAGTCGATGCGGGCCTCGACCGAGAACTCCTTTACGTCCCCACCCTCCTTGGACGCTTTGACCGACATCTCCGCGTGCGGCTCGAGCCCATCGGCGATACCGGCGATCTCGTAGGTCTCGGTGCCGTCCAATCCCAGCGTTTCGGCGTTCTCCTTGGGAAGGAACTGCAGCGGCAGGATGCCCATGCCGATCAGGTTGCTGCGGTGGATGCGCTCGAAGCTCTCCGCGATGACTGCGCTCACGCCCTGAAGCCTTGGCCCCTTGGCAGCCCAGTCGCGTGAGCTCCCGGAGCCGTACTCCTTGCCGGCGATGATGATGAGCGGCGTCTCGTCCTCGGCGTAGCGCATGGCGGCGTCGAAGATCGACATCACCTCGCCGCTTGGCAGGTGCGTCGTCCAGTTGCCCTCTTTGTCGACCAGCTCGTTGCGCAGGCGAATGTTTGCGAAGGTGCCGCGCATCATGACCTCGTGGTTGCCGCGGCGGCTGCCGTAGCTGTTGAAGTCGCGCACCTCGACGCCGCGCTCCTGCAGGTACTTCCCTGCCGGGGAGCTCGGCGCGATGGAGCCTGCAGGCGAGATGTGATCGGTCGTGACCGAGTCGGCGACCTTGACGAGCACTCTTGCGGGGGTGACATCGCTTAGCTCGCCGGGCTCGGTTCCCAGGTCCTTGAAGAACGAAGGCTCCTGGACGTAGGTCGAGTCGTCGTCCCACTTGAAGAGGTCGCCCGCAGGGCTCGGGAGCTTCTGCCAGTGCTCGTCGCCGTCGAAGATCTTGCCGTACTCGCGGTCGAACATATCGGTGTCGACCTGTTCCATCGCTGCGAGGACTTCCTCGGGCGACGGCCACAGATCCTTGAGGTAGACATCGGTGCCGTCGGAGCCGGTGCCGATCGGATCGGTGGTGAGGTCGATTTCGGCGGTTCCCGCGAGCGCGTAGGCAACCACCAGCGGCGGGGAAGCGAGGTAGCTCGCCTTCACCTGAGGATGGATGCGCCCCTCGAAGTTGCGGTTGCCGGACAGGACGGACACGACCGCGAGGTCGTGGGTATCGATGGCGCCGGCGATGGGATCCGGTAGCGGGCCCGAGTTGCCGATGCAGGTCGTGCATCCGTACCCGACCACATGGAAGCCGAGCCGCTCGAGATCATCCATCAGGCCTGACTTGTTGAGGTACTCGGTCACGACGCGCGAACCGGGCGCCATCGAGGTCTTGACCCAAGGTTTGGCATCGAGCCCCCGTTCGGCTGCTTTCTTCGCGAGCAACCCCGCGCCCATCATCACCGACGGGTTGGAGGTGTTCGTGCACGACGTGATCGCCGCAATCACGACGCTGCCGTGCTTGAGATCGGCGTGTCCGTTTACGACTACGTCTGCGTGTTCGCCGTCGTGCGCATGCTGTGGGGTGTGCGGCTTTTCGGCGCTGCCGCCTTCGCCCAACCAGCGGTCTATCTGGACCTTGACCCCCGGGTTGCCCTCGTCGAGCTCATCGCCGTAGACATCGCGGAAGCTCTGCCACACACCGGCGAGCGCCACTCGGTCCTGCGGACGCCGGGGACCGGCGAGGCTCGGCTCGACGGTCGTCAGGTCGAGCTCGAGTGTTTCGGTGAACTCCGGATCGGCCATGTCGTCGGTGCGGAACATCTGCTGTTCCTTCGCGTACCGCTCGACCAAATCGATTAGCTCGTCGCTGCGGCCGGTGAGACGCATATAGGTCAGCGTCTGGTCGTCGATGGGGAACAGCGCCGCGGTCGCACCGTATTCCGGGCACATGTTGGACAGCGTTGCCCTGTCGGCCACCGAGAGGCTAGAGAGGCCCTGGCCGTAGTACTCGACGAACTTGCCCACCACGCCGTGCGCGCGCAGCATCTCGGTAACCGTCAAGACCAGGTCGGTGGCGGTGACTCCGGTGGCCAGCGCGCCGTTGAACTTGAACCCGACGAGCTTGGGAGTTACCAGCGGAATGGGCTGGCCCAGCATGGCGGCCTCGGCCTCGATCCCACCTACGCCCCAACCGAGCACGCCTAGTCCGTTGATCATCGTCGTGTGGGAGTCCGTGCCGACGAGTGTGTCCGGCACGACAAACCTCCCGGTTTCGTCCTCGAGGGTGTTCACGACGCTCGCGAGGTACTCGAGATTGACCTGGTGGACGATGCCCATACCGGGCGGCACCACGCGGAACCCGTTGAACGCCTGCTGCGCCCACCGCAGGAGCGAGTAGCGCTCGTGGTTGCGCTCGTATTCTCTGGTGACGTTGATCTGCACGGCGTCGTTAGATCCGAACGCGTCGACCTGGACCGAGTGATCGATGACGAGGTCGACCGGCACGAGGGGATCGACTTTGCTGGGATCACCGCCCTCTCGCTCCATGGCGGAGCGCATCGCGGCGAGGTCCACCACCGCCGGTACCCCGGTGAAGTCCTGCAGGATGACCCGCGATGGCGAGAACGGGAACTCCCGATCCTCGATCGGCTTCTGGCCCCAAACCGCGAGCGAGTTGACCTCGTCGACGGAAGCGTGCTCCGTGCCCGAGGTCCTCAACAGATTCTCGAGGAGAATCTTGACCGTGATCGGGATGCCTTCGAGCTTGGCCTCGGAGGCCTCCTCGAGTACCGACAGTCTGAAGTAGTCGAGCCTGCCCGACTTCGTTTCGATCGAGGTGCGAGCCCCGAAAGGGTCGCTACCCGAGTGCGAACTGGTATTCATTTTTTCTTCCTCCCTGGTAAGTCCCCATGATAAGTGGCATGCCACGAGGCTCTAGAGCCGGGGCAATAAGCGAGTGTCCGGGGGCGTTACCGTGAATACGGACGACATCGATCAGCGGAAGCGAGGGCATGTGGAGGACGCGCGCGGTGGGCTTGGCCAGACCGCAAAACACGCGCGGGGTGGGCTTGGCCAGACCGCAAAACACGCGCGGAGACCTGAGCCGCACGTAATCGTGGTCTTCGGAGGCAACGGAGACCTGTCCAAACGAAAGCTATTACCCGCTCTGTTCCATCTCGAGAACGAGGGTCTTCTGCCCGAGGACTACCGGATCATCGGCAATTCTCGCAGCGAGTTCTCCAACGAGCAGTTCGATCAGTTCGCCAGGGACTCGATCGAGGAGTTTTCCCGGTGCAGCGTGGGCGGATCGCACTGGGACCGTTTCGCCGAGCGCCTGACCTACGTGTCGCACGAATTCAAACAGGGCAGTACCGATCCGCTGGCAACCGCGATCCGCGCGGCCAACAAGGATTTGGGGGGCAACGCCAAGCACCTCTTCTACCTCTCGGTTCCCCCGCCGGCCTTCCCCATCATCACGAAGGGCCTCGGCGACGCGGGTCTCAACGTCGACGCCAAGATCGTCTACGAGAAGCCTTTCGGCACCGACCTGCCGTCGTTCGGCGAGCTGAGCTCCACCGTGCATCGCTACTTCGACGAGGATCAGGTGTTCAGGATCGATCACTTTCTCGGTAAGGAGGCGGTCCAGAACATTCTCGCGTTGCGCTTCGCCAACGGGATGTTCGAACCGGTATGGAACCGGCAGTTCATCGACCACGTCGAGATCGACGTGCCCGAGACTTTGGGGGTCGAGCAACGGGCAAGCTTCTACGAGAACACCGGCGCGCTAAGAGACATGCTCGTGACGCACCTCTTCCAAGTGCTCAGTTTCGTGGCCATGGAACCCCCTTACGCGATGTTGCCGAAAGCTCTGGCGGACGAAACGGCGAAGGTATTCGAGTCGATCCGGCCGCTCGGGGTGGACGAGGTGGTGCGCGGCCAATACCGGGGCTACCGGGACGAAGAGGGTATCGACCCCGAAAGCACGACCGAGACATACGTAGCGGCCTGCGTTCACATCGACAACTGGCGCTGGTCCGACGTGCCCTTTCTGTTGCGCACCGGCAAACGACTCAAGGATTCTCATCAGACCGTCACGCTCGCGTTCAAGGAGCCACCGCGCCAGATGTTCCGCGAAGACGAGTCGGTGTGGTTCTCGCGCGATCACCTCACCTTCCGCCTCGGCGAAGAGGCGGGAGTGGCGATCACCTTCCTGGCCAAGAAGCCGGGGCCCGAGATCGAGCTCGGCCCTGCCAAGATGGACTTTCACTACGACACTTCCGAGTTCGGCTCGGAGCTCATGAGCGCCTACGAGCACCTCATTCACGATGCCCTGCTCGGCGAGCGCACTTTGTTTACGCGTGGAGACGGCGTGGAACGAACATGGGAGGTCGTGCAAGAGGTGCTGGAGAATCCGCCACCGCTGCACTCATACCCGCAGGGTTCGTGGGGGCCGAGGGCGGCCGACGAACTAATCGCTCCTCGCCACTGGCACGTATCCAGAGAAGACGAGCATCGCAACAACCATAAGTAAGAGCACCCGACTTAGGGAGGTTCGTCCGTATGGGTGACCGAATCCGGTTCCACTTCGATCCGAGCTGTCCGTGGGCGTGGCAAACGTCGAAATGGATGCGTGAGGTAACCAAGGTGCGCGACGTCGAGATCGAATGGTCGTTCTTCTCGCTGCTCCTGAACAACAAACCGGAGACCAAGCCACTGCAGGATCCTGAGGCCAAGGGCACGGCTGCGCTGCGGACGCTGGCACTTGTGCGCCGCAACGAGGGCAACGAGGCGACCGGCGACCTGTACCGCGCCATCGGCGTGCGTGTGCACGACAACGGCGAGGACTTCACGCCCGATCTCGTGCGCGCCGCGCTCGCCGACGTGGATCTCGATACCGAGCTGGTCGGCCAGGCGCTGGCGGACTCCGTCACCGTCAAGGAGATCTCGCAGGAACACGAGGCGGTCGCGAACGAGGTCGGGTGCTTCGGTGTGGCGACGCTCGTGCTGCCGTCTGGTGAGGGCATGTTCGGGCCGGTAATCACGCTGGCCCCGACCGGTGAGGATGCCGGCGAGCTGTGGGATCACTTCGAATGGCTTACGAAGCAGGACTACTTCTTCGAGATGAAGCGTGAGCGCGGAGACCGCCGCCCGGGCAAATAGTCACCCACGACGAGCGGGAGCGGGGCAGCAGCTCGCGCCACAGATGTCGTGGCTCGGCCCCCATTCCCCCAGCGCGGCACGAGCGGGGGAGGCGGACGTTCGCTCGACAATGAGATCACGAATCATCCCGATGTAGCGGGGGTGAGCCCCGACGGTCTCGGCGCGCACCATGTTCATCCTCATGGCTGCGGCCGCTTCGGCGGCCTCGACATCGAGGTCAAAACGAACCTCGAGGTGATCGGAGACGAAGCCAACCGGCGCGACGACGACATCGCTTACTCCCTCGGAGTTGAGCTTCTCGAGGTGATCGACGATGTCGGGCTCGAGCCAAGGTGGCTGGGGAGGTCCGCTGCGGCTCTGATAGACGAGACTCCAGTCGTGCTCGTGAGCAAGCCGTTCGACCACCAGCCGACAGGTCTCGGTCAGCTGTTGGACGTAGGAGCTCGTCTCCGCCATTACCCCGGGAACGCTGTGCGCGGTGAACGCAAGCCGCGTCGCGGCGCGGCGTGAGTCTGGGATCGCCTGGAGCGCTACGTTCACCTTCTCGACCTGTGGCTCGATGAAGCCGGGGTGATTGAAGAAGACGCGCAGCTTGTCGACCTTGGGCGCGTTCTCTCCGAGCGCTGCTCGAGCGCGCGAGATGTCCTCGAGATACTGACGGCAACCGCTGTACGAGCTGTGGGCGCCGGTAACGAACGCGATAGCGCGGCTGACTCCGTCGTCGCGCATCGTACGCATCGTGTCGGTCAGCAGCGGGTGCCAGTTGCGATTGCCCCAGTACACGGGGAGATCGGGACCCTGCGCGGCAAGCTCCGCACGCAGCGCCGCGACGACGGCTCGGTTCTGCGAGTTGATGGGACTGACTCCCCCGAACAGGTAGTAATGCCCGGCCACTTTTTCAAGCCGCTCGCGCGGGACGCCGCGACCGCGCGTCACGTTCTCCAGAAACGGCATCACGTCGGAGGGACCCTCGGGTCCCCCGAAGCTCAGGTACAGCACCGCGTCGTAAGTGCGCTCGGCGTCGTCCTGCGCGCCGTACGAGAGCTGGCTCACCTCAACTCGCTACGGAAGGTCGTTCACGACCGCCGCGAGATCCTTGCGGATGCCGGTGAAGAAGGGGATCTCGAGCTTGGTGTAACGGCGGGCCTCGGTGGCTCGGAGGCGGCGAAGCAACTCGACGATCCGGACGGGCGTATCGGCCTCGAAACACAGGATCCATTCGTAGTCGCCCAGACCAAATGCGCTGGTCGTGTTCGCCCACACATCGGGGAACTCTCGACCCGCCTCGCCGTGATCGCGCAAGAACTTGCCGCGCTCGGAGGGATCGAGCAGGTACCAGTCCGTGGTCCGCACGTAGGGGTAGACGGTCATGTACTTCTTCGGCTCCTTCCCCTGCGCGAAGGCGGGCAGGTGGTCGGCTGCGAACTCGGCCGGCCGAACCAGCCCGAGAAACATCTCGCGCGGAAGCAGTGTGCGGCCGAGCTGCGTGTGGCGGAAGTCGACGAGCAGATTCTGAAGTACATCGGGGTCGCGACCGACCCAGAAGAACATCAGGTCGGCGGTGGGGCTGAACCCGGCGGTCGAATAGACGCCGCGCATCTCGACGCGATCCCGGTAGTCGTCGAGCAACCCCTGGGCCTCCTTCGCCGCGGTGTCGCGGTCGAGGTGCTGGGTCAGCTCCGGATCGGCTCGAAACACCGGGTAGCTGGCGTAGATCGTCTCTTCGGTCACTAATCTCTCCAGTCGTTATCGCTTGGATCTCTTAGGGTAGCTTGCGCCGGGGCGCTATCCGGCTGCGTGCAGGACCTGCTGGGCGGCTCGCTCGGCACTCTTTACGCAGTCGGAGATGCCCGAGCCCCTGTAGGCCGCACCGGCGAGCATGATCCCGGGCGTTGCCCGAAGCGCCGCCTCGACGCGCTCGACGCGCACGAGATGGCCGACCTCGTACTGGGGCAGCGCCCGCTCCCAACGAGTCAGATGCGTCGCGAGTGGAGCGGCGTTCACCCCCATCGCCGCACCGAGGTCATTGACAAGCGCCGCAACCAGTCGCTCGTCGTCAAGCTTCGAGGTGGCGTCACCCGCCGCTCGCCCCGCGAACGCCTTCACCACGATGCGACCGTCGGAGGGAGCGAGGTGGGGCCACTTGCTCGAGAACCACGTCGCGGCCGCCAGGGTGCGGTGCTCGCCGCTGGGCACCAGCATTCCGCTCACCCCGCTGGGGATGGTCAAGGAGCCCGGCGGGAACACCAGGGCGGCGGTCGCCGCGGTTGCGTAGGGGATGCGAGCGAGCTCGCCCGACGCCTGGGGGTTCAGGTCGCGCAAGATGTCGGCCACCGAGTAGGCCGGGACGGCCAGCACGACGGTGCCGGCCTCGACGGCCTCGACGGCGACGCCGTCGAGGTGGACCGAGTACCCGTCGCCGGCGCGCTCGATGCGGGTCACGGTCGCGCTCGTCCGCAGTTGGACGGTGCCGGCGAGGTCGTCCTCCAGCGCCTCGATCAAACTCCGCATCCCCGCGCGCGGGGCCAGAAACGGCGGCGGCCCTGCGGCGGTATGGCCCCTGCGTCTGGCTCGCGTCAGCCCTCGCACCAGGCTCCGGTTGGCCCGCGCCAGCGCGTCGATCTGCGGCACTGCGGCGGCGAGGCTGATCTCATCGGCGCGACCCGCCCGCGTTCCCGCAAGCAGTGGATCGACGAGCTTCTCGAGCACCTCATTGCCGAAGCGCCGCCTCACGAACTCGCCGACCGACACGTCGGGTCCGGTCAACGGCCCGGGCAGCGCGAGGTCGGCTCCGGCCCTGAGCGCTCCAAAGGGCGTGAGCATCCCCGAGCGCAATGCGGCCAGCGGCGAGCCAGGCATGCCGAAGACGAAGTCGCCGGGCACGCGCTTGAGCTTTCCGCCGGACCAGATCTGGGCTCCGAAGATCGCGGGGGCAACGAGCTGGCCACCGAGCCCGACCTCTTCGGCGAGTCGGGGCACGAACTGTTCGCGCGCGACGAACGAGTCGGGTCCGCGCTCGAAGGTGATGCCGTCGAGATCTATCGTGTCGAACTTGCCACCGGGGCGTTCCGCCGACTCGATCACCATGACCTCGGCCCGGCCCTTGAGCCGGTGGGCGACGGCGAGGCCGGTGATTCCGCCACCCACGACCACCACCCGCTGCGTCATGGGCTCCAGTCGTGCACGAAGTCGACGAGGCGCGCCAGCACGTCGGGATCGGTCTGAGGCAGCACCCCGTGACCGAGGTTGAAGACGTGCGCGCTGCCCCCGCCGCTCTCGAGCACCGATCGCGCCTCGGCCTCGAGCACCTCCCAAGGGGCAAGCACCAGCGCGGGGTCGAGGTTGCCCTGCAGCGCGGTGATGTTGGGCGGCATGCGGGTTCTCGCCCCGCTCAAAGGCACGCGCCAGTCGACGCCCATCACGTCCGGACCCGCGGCCGCCATGTCGGGGAGGATCTCGCCGGTGGTGACGCCGAAGTAGATGCGAGGCACCCCGGTGCTGGCCAAGCCCTCGAAGATCGTGCGAACCGAGGGCGCCACATGCGTGTTGTAGTCCTTGGCGTTGAGCGCCCCCGCCCACGAGTCGAACAGTTGAACTGCGGCGGCGCCGGCCGCTATCTGTGCCCGCAGGTAGGCGAGCACCGAGGTGGCGAGAACGTCCATAAGCTTCCGCCAGGCACCGGGCTGAGCATGCATGAAGGCCTTCGTGAGGGCATGGTCCTTGCTCGGCCTGCCCTCGATCATGTAGCTCGCCAGGGTGAATGGTGCCCCCCCGAAGCCGATCAGGGGGACGTCGAGCTCGTCGACCAGGATCTTCACGGCCTCGATGACGTGGGGCACGCCGGCTTCCGGCTCGAGTGGGGCCAGCATGTCGATGTCAGCCTCGGAGCGGATCGGCGAGTCGATCACCGGGCCCAGGCCACCCTCGATGTCGACGTCGATTCCCATGGCCAGAAGCGGTACGACGATGTCGGAGAACAGGATGGCGGCGTCCACCCCCAGTCTCTTAACCGGCTGCATGGTGACCTCGGCGGCCAGCTCCGGCCTCTGACAGAGGTCGAGGATCGAGTGTTTCTCCCGCAGCTTGCGGTACTCGGCGAAGCTGCGGCCGGCCTGGCGCATGAACCAGACGGGGGTCTTGCTGGTCGGCTCTCCTCTGCACGCCCGGATGAAGGCGGAGTTGCGTGCGTCTATCAACAAAGGCCCTTCATCTCGTGGGTCGTCGGTCCGGCACTAGGCATCCTAAGAGAGCGCTGCCGGCACGACGCCGCCACCTTTTAGGGTGCCGTGATGGAATTCGATGGGGTGGTGCTGGCAGGTGGGACGGCCAGGCGGCTCGGGGGCGAGGACAAGGCCTCGCTGCGGATCGGCGGGCGCTCCCTGCTCGACCGGGCCGTCGACGCCCTGGACGACGCCGGTCGGGTGATAGTGGTCGGCCCGCGCCGGTCGACGCTCCGTTCGGTCTCCTGGGCGAGGGAGTCTCCGGTCGGAGCCGGGCCCCTCGCCGCTACCGCTGCGGGGGTTGAGCACGTGATCGCCGAGTCGATCGTGGTGCTCGCGGTCGACTATCCCTTCGTCGACGCAAATGTGGTCGCGGCACTGCTGAGCGCGATGGAGGAGCACGATGGGGCCGCGCTCACCGACGACGAGGGCAACTTCCACTACGTTGCGGGCGCCTACCAGACCGCTTCGGTTCGGAGAACCCTAGAACGCAGGGGCCGTGACCAGGACGCCTCGATGCGAGGAGTGTTCGCGAGCCTGGACGTCGTTGCGGTTCACGACGACCGGGCCGCGCTGGACATCGACTACCCCGAGGACCTCGAGGCGGCGCGCCGCATCGCCGACAGTTAGCTTCGCTTGGAGTCCTCCACCAGCTTGGACAGCGGCGCCGAGACGAGTGACTAGCCGCGTTTCGCTTCCTGCATCAGCTTGGACAGCAGCGCCAGGTACTGGAGCAGGTGCCGGGGGCCGAGAAACTCGTTGCGGACCCGTTCCATGGCTTCGTCGCCCATGCGCTCGGCGCCCTTGGGATCGTCGAGCAGCCTCTTGACCGCCTCGCCGTAGCCGGCGAGGTCCGTCGCATCGACGAGCACCCCGCTCACGCCGTCGACGATCTGATCCTGGATCCCCCCGATGCGGCTGGCGATCACCGGGCGCGCCTTCCACATCCCCTCGGCCACCGTTAACCCGAAGCCCTCTGCGATGCTCTTCTGCACGACGATGTCCGAGCGACGTTGAAGCGCGTTGACGATCGCGGCGTTCTCCTCGCTGTCGTCCATGGGCAGGCACGCCAGGTGGACGCGGTCACTCACCGCGCCGGGGAGCTCTCGATGAGCTGAGCGCACCTCTTCGAGGACCTCTGCCCCCTCCGGATCGTCGCTCACGGCCTCGACCGCGGGACCCGCCAGCACCAGGTGCGCGTCGCTGTGCGGGGCCACGAACTCAGAGAAGCCGAGCATCACGCCGAGCGGGTCCTTGAGGCGGTCCCAGCGAGAGACCTGCGTGACCACCCGGGAGCCGGGGGGAGGCGGAGGTCCTCCGTCGGCGAGCTCGGTGGCCGTCCGGACGATCCCCGGCTGGCCTCCCGTGCGCACGAAGGTCGCGAGATTGGGATCGCCGGAGGCGATGAGCCCCGTGGCGGTCAGGATCGCGGCGACCGTCTGGGAGTCCAGCTCCTGGTTCTTCGGCGAGAACGCGTCGATCGAGGGGGGCACGATTACCGTTTTGTCGGGCGCAAGCCCCTCCCAGGCGAACTCTCGCCGCGAGAATATGTGCGCTGCAGCGGGCTCAACGAAGGGCTCGAGAAAGGCCCAGGCGTGGCGAGCGATGCCGTTGGGCATGTCGAGCCCGACGTGACAGCGCCACACGGCGACCGACGCGACCTCGGTCATCGAGGGCACTAGTCCCGCGGTCTGCGGGTCGTGAAGTATCACGATGTCGTCGGGGCGCACGAGCTTGGCCAGAGCCTCGGCGTTCGGTTCGAGCGCCGCGCGATAAACGAGCTCCTCCTCGCGGCCGAGAGCGCCGCCATCTCCCGGCGAACCGTGAAGGTGGTTGTGGATGCGTTTGGTCACACGAAAGAACTCGGGGTTCCCTTCGATTACCAGCCAGCGGGCGTCGACGTTCGCCCCCCGTGCGTAGGCGAGGAGCGACATCAGCATCTCGGCGACGCCCCCGCCCTTGCCGGTCGAGTTGATGTTCCACACCGTGCGGCCGGCGAAGACCTCACCCGCCCGGTCTAGCGCCACGCTGAAATCGTCCCAGGTGGCCGTGCTCATGACTCCCTGGAATCGCCTGGGGTCGAATACGCCGGTTTCGACTCTTGTCAGCGATGTCACCAACGGCTTCCCTTCGATGAGGGCCTCAATGCCGGTGCTCGAGGGTCCAGAATCACGATTCGTTGCCACAGTGTGCTGCCTGGGCCCTTCGTCTGCGAGTATTTCGGGATGCCTAGACTTTTCGGGACCGATGGGGTCAGGGGGGTGGCCAACAAGGACCTCACCCCCGATCTCGCCCTGGCCCTCGGTCGCGCCGCCGGGCTCGAGCTGGTACGAGGTGGCGACGTCATAGTGGGTCGCGACACCCGCGTCTCCGGGCCCATGCTCGAGAGCGCCTTGGTGGCCGGGCTCTGCTCCGCGGGGGCGAGGGTGCGACTTGCGGGCGTGGTTCCCACTCCGGCCGTCGCCTTCCTGACGATCGAGGACAATGCCGCCGCGGGGGCGGTCATCTCCGCCTCGCACAATCCGGTGCCGGACAACGGCATCAAGTTCTTCTCGAGTGACGGCCTGAAGACCTCCGCCGAGATCGAGGACGCCATAGAGCAACTCATGCATTCCGTTCACCTCGATCTACCCCTCGGAACCGAGGTCGGCCAGGCTGAGCCGATCCCGGATGCGGTGGAGCGCTACGTCGAGCACGCCATCGCGTCGACGGAGGGTTCGCTCCGCGGCCTGAAGGTGGTGCTCGACTGCGCCTTCGGGGCGGCGTGGTCGGCGGGACCAGCCGCCTTCCGCGGCGCGGGGGCGGAGGTCGTGGCGATCAACGACTCACCCGACGGGAGGCGTATCAACGTCGACTGCGGCTCGACCAACCTCCGGGCGCTGGCACAGACGGTGGTTGCCGAGGGCGCGCAGCTCGGGTTCGGGTTCGACGGCGACGCCGACCGCGTCCTGGCGGTGGACGAGCGCGGTGATCACGTGGATGGGGATCGCCTCCTGGGCCTCGCGGCGGTGCACCTGTCGGAGGTGGGACGACTGAATAACGGCATCGTGGTTGCCACGGTGATGTCGAATCTGGGCTTCAAGCGCGCTCTCGAGGAGCGGGGGATCGAGGTCCTGCTGGCGCCGGTGGGCGACAAGTACGTGGCCGAGGCGATGGCCCGACACGGAGCGGTGCTTGGCGGCGAGCAGTCCGGCCACGTGATCATGGGTCACCACAGCACCACCGGCGACGGCATCCTGGCGGGACTTCACATCGCCGGGATCGTCGCCGGTTCGAGCCGGCCCCTTTCCGAGCTGGCCCACTTCTTCGAGCCCTTCCCTCAGGTGCTGATCAACGTGGAGGTCGCCGCCAAGCACAGGCTCGAATCGCACGAGCGGCTCTGGGACGAGGTGCGCTCCGCAGAGAAGACGCTCGGCTCCAACGGAAGGGTGCTGCTGAGAGCGTCGGGGACCGAGCCTGTGGTCCGCGTGATGGTCGAGTCCGCCGACCCCTCCGAGGCCACGGCGATTGCGGAGGCCCTGGCGGGCTCGGTCCGCAGCCACCTGAGCTGATTTCCTAGGCCCCCCTACTGACCGCTGCGTAGCCGAAGTGGTCTTTTCGGAGGGTTTCCCGAGATTGGCCGCCCCCCTTAGAATCGTCTCCGAGAGGAAAGCGGCAGGTTTTGTACGGATCTAGCGCCAGGGCTCCCGTAGGAGGCGGTGAGTCGACGAGGCAGGGGATCTCGGAAGGTATCGCCGGCTCAGACTGGGCGATGCCGACTCGGCGGGTGACCCTCGGCCGGCCACGGTCGTGACGATGCCGACAAAACCCGGGAGCGATCCCGGGGCACAAACCGGCATCGAGGTGGTTCCTCTCCGTTATGGCGATCGTCACCACGATCGCTCGAGACAGCGACGAGTGTTCGGAGCGCGCTTCATCGACGGTGCGTCCGGGTACACGCAACGAGAGGGGGGTAGCCATGTGCGGCATCGTCGGCTATGTGGGCAACGAGCAGGCCCTGCACGTGCTCATTCAGGGCATGCGGCAGCTCGAGTACCGCGGCTATGACTCCGCCGGAGTGACGGTGGGTGACAAGGGTGAGTTGCATAGGGTTCGCCGCGCGGGCCAACTCGGCAATCTCGAGGCCGCGCTCTCGGATGACGGGCTGACCGGCAACATTGGCATCGGCCACACGCGTTGGGCGACGCACGGCGCTCCGACCGACGCCAACGCGCACCCGCACCTTGACTCCAACGACAAGGTCGCAGTCGTGCACAACGGGATCATCGAGAACTTCGACGTGCTCAAGAAGCGCCTGATCTCCGAAGGCGTCGAGTTTCACAGCGAGACCGACACCGAGGTCATCGCTCAGCTGATCGGATCGATCATCAAGTCCGAGCGCTGCTCGCTGCTCGAGGCGACGCTCGAGGCGATCGGGCGGCTCGAGGGGGCCTTCGGACTGGTGGTCATTCACGCCGACGAACCCGAAACCATCGTGGCGGTGCGCCAGGACAGTCCGATCATCGTCGGGGCCACGTCCGACGCCGGTCTCGTCGCCTCGGGTATTCCCGCACTGCTCGCCTACACAAGAGACGTCGTCCCACTCGAGAACCGCCAGATCGCCGAGATCAAGCCGGGATCGGTACGCATCATGGACTTCGAGGGCAACGACGTCGCCTCCGAGGTCGTTCACGTCGAATGGGACATCGATGCGGCCGAGAAGTCCGGTTACGAGGACTTCATGCTCAAGGAGATATTCGAGCAGCCCGAAGCAGTGCGGAACACGATGCGCGGCCGCATCGACGCGCAGCACCACATCACGCTCGACGAGGTGACGTGGAGCCGCGACGACCTTCTTGGCATCAACAAGATCGTTGTTGTGGCGTGCGGCACCTCATACCACTCGGGAATGGCGGCGAAGCACGCGATCGAGCACTACACGCGCATCCCCGTCGAGCTCGACCTGGCGTCCGAGTTCCGTTATCGGGATCCCGTGCTCGACGATCACTCGCTCGTCATAGGCATCGCGCAGTCGGGCGAGACCGCGGACACGCTGGCGGCGGTTCGCTTCGCGAAGGAGATGGGGGCCAAAGTCGTCGCCATCACGAACGTCGTCGGCTCCTCGATCACCAGGGACGCGGACGCCGTGCTGTTCACTCACGCGGGGCCGGAGATCGGCGTGGCCGCCACCAAGACGTTTCTGGCTCAGCTCGTCGCGCTGAATCTGTTCGCGCTTTATCTGGCGCAGGAACTCGGAGTGATGGACCCGGCGAAGCTGCGAGAGACCATCGACGCGATGCGCGCACTGCCCGACCAGATCGAAGAGGTTCTCGCACTTCAGGGTGAGGTTCAGAGGGCCGCAAAGCGCTACGCGGACGCACGCGACTTCATCTTCATCGGACGGGGCGTCGGCATGGCGGTCGCCCTCGAAGGTGCGCTCAAACTCAAGGAGGTCTCCTACATCCACGCCGAGGGCTACGCGGCCGGCGAGCTCAAGCACGGCGCTATCGCGCTCATCGAGGAGGACGTGCCGGTGGTTGCGATCCTCACGGGCACGACCCTGTACGAGAAAATGCTCGGAAACGTGCAGGAGGTCAGAGCCCGCGGCGCGCAGACGATCCTCATCGCTCCCCAAGGGGACGAGCGCGCACGGCTTCAAGCCAACGAGCTCTTCGAGATGCCCATCACCAAACCGCTGCTTACGCCGATCCTCGACACCATCCCTCTGCAGATGATGGCCTACTTCGTGGCCAAGGAACGCGGGTTGTCACCCGACAAGCCCCGCAACCTGGCCAAGAGCGTGACCGTGGAGTAACGAGCGGGAAGGCGCAGACCCCCTATCCTCTGCACGAGTAGGTTGATGCGCCCATAAGCAAGGAGGTCCTTGATGGGATTCATGGACAAGGTCAAAGCGACCGCACAGGACGTCGCCGGTCAGGCCCAGAAGGTCACCTCGCAGGCGCAGAGCAAGCTCGAACAGACTCAACTGCGTCGCAAGGCCGATGACGTGGCACGCAACCTCGGCTACGCGCTGGTCCGCCAGCGCACCCAGGGTGTCGACGCCGCCGCCGACATCGACGCGATGGTCGCCGAGGTAACCGCAATCGAGGCGCAGATCGCCGAGCAGGAGGCCGCAGCCGAAGCCGCGGCGCAGGCAGCTCCTCCGACGCCTCCGCAGCAGCAGCCACCACCGGGACCCATGCCGGGTCAGGTCCCTCCCGCGCAGCCGCCCCCGCCGCACCCGGGGGATCCCACGCCGTAGCCGAAGGCAGTGCAACCTCTTCTTTCGCCCCTGGAGATGGCCGCCGCCGATGCGGCGACCATCGCTTCGGGAACGCCCGGCTTCACCCTGATGGAGCGCGCCGGGAGAGCGGTGGCGCGCGCCGTAATGTCGCTGGCGGGTCGCCGCTACGGTCTGCGCGTCGCGGTCGTATGCGGCAAGGGGAACAACGGCGGTGATGGGTTCGTCGCCGCAAGGGTGCTGCACCACCACGGGGCCGGCGTGCGCTGTCTGCTGCTCGCCGATGCGTCTGAGTACGTGGACGATGCGGCGGCCCATCTCGAGATCATGATTGATGCAGGAGTCCCTGCCGAGCCCTTCGACGGGACTCGTCTCGAGGGCTGTGACGTAATCGTCGACGCGATCTTCGGTACCGGTTTTCGGGGAGCGGCCGAGGGGCGACCGGCCGAGGCCATCGCGGCGATTAACGATGCGCGAGCGAGCGTGATTGCCGTCGACGTTCCCTCGGGTGTGGCGGGGGAGACCGGAGCCGTCCATGGTCCCGCCGTCCATGCCGATGTGACGGTGACGATGGCCGCCCAGAAACTCGGCATCGCACTCGCACCGGGCTCGGTGCACGCCGGCGACGTCAGCGTCGCCGACATCGGCATCGCGGTGGAGGGGGCGACGGCGTTCGTGGCCGAGCCCGACGACGTCCGCCGGCTGCTCCCCGCAAGGGCGCGCGACGCTCATAAGCGCAGTTCGGGATCGGTGGTCGTGTTCGCCGGCTCGGACGGGATGAGCGGAGCGGCGCTGCTTGCGGCTCGCGGCGCGAGTCGGATGGGAGCCGGCTACGTGACGTTGATGAGCACCTCGTACGTCGACCATGCCAAGAAGAGCGTCCTTCCCGAAACCGTGTCACGCGTCCTGGTGGATCACTCCGAGCTTGGGCCCGAGCTGCTCGACGAGTTCGCCTCTGACATCGAGCGAGCCGGCGCGGTTGCCATCGGACCCGGCATAGGCAGGGGCAAGCGCCAGCGCGCGCTCGTCGAGGCGGTCCTCGGAGAACTCTCGATGCCGGTCGTGCTCGACGCCGACGCCTTGAACATGCTCGCCGAGGATGTGACTCCCCTCGTGGAGCGCTCCGCCTCAAGTGTGATCACGCCGCACCCCGGCGAGATGGGGACGCTGCTCGGTATGAGCGCGGCCGAGATCCAGGCCGACCGCGTGGCCGCGGCTCGGCGAGCCGCGGACGAGCTCGGGTGCGCGGTGGTGCTCAAGGGGGCCGGGACGATCGTCACCGACCGGGGCCGGCCCCTTCTGGTGAATCCCACCGGCGGGCCCGAGCTTGCGACCGCGGGCACCGGAGACGTCCTGACCGGAGTCATAGCGGCGCTGCTCGCCGAGAAGCTCGATCCAGCCGACGCCGCGGCCGCGGGCGTCTTCGTCCACGGCCTGGCAGGGACGCGCGCGGGCCGCTCGACGGGGGGCCGCGGAGTGGTGGCATGGGATGTCGCCGAGGCCCTTCCCGGCGCCGTGGCGGAGCTTACGCATTACTCTCGGTAAATGAGCGGACTGACGCGGGCGGAGGTAGAGGCGCGCGGCCACGGAGTTTGGGTCGAGGTCGATCTCGCCGCGATTCGGCACAACATCACGGAGCTTCAGGCCCTCGCGCCGCGCTCCGAGGTCATGGGCGTCGTCAAGGGCTATGCCTACGGTCACGGGAATCCCGCCGTCGCCCGGGCCATGCTCCAGGCTGGATCCACCCGCCTGGGTGTTGCTCGAGTCGCCGAGGCGATCCACCTGCGGGACGCCGGCATCACGGCGCCAATTCATGTCTTCACCGAACCGCCGCCGAGCTCGGCCGCAACCATGCTCGACTACGACCTGACACCAACCGTCTACACCGCGGCCTTCGCCCGCGAGCTGTCGAGTGCAGCCGCCTCGGCGGGCCGGAGGATCCCGGTTCACATCAAGTTCGATACGGGGATGCACCGCGTAGGGATGCTGGCCTCGGATGTGCCCGATGCGGTTCGCACTCTGAGGTCTCTCGTCGGCATCGAGATCGAGGGTGCATGGAGTCATTTCGCGGTGTCGGATCTGCCCGATCACCCCTTCACTCGGCGCCAGCTCGAGCTCTTCGGCGAGCTGGTCGACGAGGTGGAATCGGCGGGAGTGAAGCTTCGCTACAAGCACATGGCAAACTCGGCCGCGACCCTGTCGCTCCCCGAAGCTCATTTCGACCTGGTGCGTCCCGGTGTGGCCGGCTACGGACTGTGGCCCGGCCCCCATCTCGTGGGCCGGGCAGCCTTGCGACCTGCACTCAGCCTGAGGGCGCGAGTCAACGCCTCGAAGATCGTGTCCGCCGGAGAGAGGCTGTCCTACGGGCTTCGCTACGAGCTCGAGCGCGACGGCCGCGTCGTCACGGTCCCGGCGGGCTACGCGGACGGCTACGACCGCGGCCACTCGGGGACGGCCGACGTGTTGATCGACGGAAAACGCCACCGCGTTTCGGGAACCGTCTGCATGGACCAGTTCCTCGTCGACGTCGGAGACGACGATGTCGCGGTCGGCCGTGAGGTCACCTTGATCGGCAAGGACGGTGACGAGCAGATCACCGCCGAGGAGCTCGCCGGCCACATCGGCACCATCAACTACGAGATCACCACCCGAATCGCATCGCGGGTGCCCCGCGTCTACTCGAACGAGATCGCCGGCGATCGTCCCGCGCAGGAGTCCGCGGTCATAACATGAAGCGATCTAACGGAATAGCTCTCGCGACCGCGGCGGCGGGTCTTGCGGTCGGCCTTGCGGCCGAGCGCATGGCGCTGAAGAAACGCCGGTCTCGAGACCCCGAAGTGGACGAGGGCTTCGGCACGCGGCGCGGCAAGCGTACCCGACGCATCGAGTTGCCCGACGGCGCCAGGCTCTTCGTCGAGGAGATGGGGCCTCGCTCCAAGCGCGGTGTGGTGTTCGTGCACGGTTCCGCGCTGCGAAGCGACATGTGGCACTACCAGATGGACGAGTTCGATGGTCGCAGGATGATCCTCTACGACCAACGAGGTCACGGCCTGTCGCAGCCCAAGGGCGACGCCGAGTTCTCCGTAGCGACACTCGCCCAGGATCTACTCGCGGTGATCGACGACTCCGGACTCGAGGAGGTCGTCATCGTGGGTCACTCCGTGGGTGGCATGGTGGCCCAGCAGCTGTGCATCGACCATCCCGAGTTGCAGGGTGATCGGATCAAGGGTCTCGCGCTGCTCAACACGACCTACGGGCCCGCGATCGAGACGGTGCTCGGCGGGGCGGCGATCGCTCGACTCGAACGCTACGCGCGGAGGCCCTTCGATCTGCTGGGGACCCACTCGGCCCGGCTCGACAAGCTGCGCGCGGTCATCAAGCCGTCGGACGCCATGTTCTGGGGGGTGGCGTTCGCCGCTTTCGGACCCGAGGCATCGGCGCATCAGATCGACTTCGTCTACGACATGACCGCGGAGACCGCATCCGACGTGATTTTCGATCTCATCAAGTCCTACCGGGCCTTCGATGCTCGCGAGCGACTCCATGAGATTACGGTGCCGTGTCTCGTCATCAGCGGCAGCGAGGACCGCCTGACGCTGAGTGAAGCGTCCGTCTATCTGGCCGAGCATCTTCCGAAGGCAGAGCTCCATCTCTTCGAAGGTGCCGGCCATATGTCGATGATGGAACGCCACATCGAGGTCAATGAGATGCTTGATCAGTTCTTCTCCGACACTCTCGGTTCGACCTCCCCCAGAAAGGACAAGAAGTGAAGGATTCAAGGGCCGAGAGGCTTGCCGACATCCTCGTCGACTACTCGACCGAGGTGACCGCGAACGATCTAGTCGTTATCTCGGGTTCGTACCTTGCGGAGCCGCTCATTCTCGCCGTCTACGAGCGCTGCCTGAGGCGCGGTGCTCATCCGATGATCCGCGCCTCCATCCCCGCGGCCGAGCCCTTGCTCTACCGGCATGCCAAAGACCACCAGCTCGACTTCGTTTGGGAAACCGAGAAGTGGATCTACGAGAACGTCGACGTCAGCTTCTCGATCATCGCGGACAGCAATACTCGCAAGCTCTCCAAGACCAACCCAGAGCGCCAAGTGCGTCGCAGTAAGGCGCGTGAGCCGCTGTTCGAGGCCTTCTTCGATCGTGCCGCCGCGGGCGACGTTCGGTGGAACATCACTCTGTACCCCGCCGAAGCGCACGCGATGGATGCAGAGATGAGCCTCGCCGAGTACGAGGACTTCTTCTACGGAGCGTGCCTAATCGACTCTCCCGATCCGGTCGCCGAGTGGAGGAAGACCGCCGATCGTCATGCGGGCCTCATCAAGTGGCTCGAGGGTCGCAATGAGGTGCACATCACAGGAGAGGGCACTGATCTCACGCTCGAGGTCGGGGGTCGCATCTTCCTACCGTCCGACGGCAAGGAGAACTTCCCGGACGGCGAGATCTTCACGGGCCCCATCGAGACCGCAACGCGCGGCCACGTGTCGTTCAGCTTCCCCGCGAACTACGGGGGCCAGAGCGTCGAGGGCATCCGGCTCGAGTTCGCGGACGGCAGGATCGTCGATGCGAGCGCGAGCAAGAACGAGCAGTTCCTGTTGCAGACGCTGGACACCGATGACGGCGCGCGCGTCGTGGGAGAGCTCGGCATCGGTACCAACTACGGCATCACCGAGTACACCGGCGAGGTGCTGCTCGACGAGAAGATCGGCGGCACAGTTCACCTGGCGGTGGGAGCGTCGTATCCGGAATCGGGCGGCACCAACAAGTCGGCGGTCCACTGGGACATGGTCTGCGACCTTCGCCAGGGCGGCCGTATCACGGTGGACGGCGACACCCTGCTCGAAGATGGCAAGCTCCTGGTCTAGCCGTTTGTCCTGCAGTCCGGCCGAGCCCACCCCGCCTACTGCATCGCCCTGCTGCCGGCGCCCATGATCAGCGCCGCTGCCGCGAGGACCAGCAGCCCCACCGGCAGACTCGCGGCGCCCGCCACGCCGCCCACCAGCGCGGGGCCCACGACGAATCCGAAATAGGCGATGGTGCTCACGCGGGCGATGGCACCGGCCTGGCGGCCCGGCCCCCCCAGGCGCCCGGCCACTCCAAAGATGAGCGGTGCGCACACCGAGATGGCCAGACCTGTGAGCGCGATCCCGGCAAGGGCCAGGAGCGCGTCCGAGGCGAGAGCGAATGTGGTGGCGCCGATCGTCCCCAGGACACCGGCCGCGCCGATCAATTGCTTCTCGGTATAGCGACGAGAGACCGTTTGAGTCAACGCGCGGCCGGCAACCATCGCACCGGCCAGTATGCCGGGGCCGAGTCCTCCGATGAGAGCGCTGGCGCCGAGCGTCTCCTCTAGCTGAATCGCGCTCCACGACAGCAAGCCGTCTTCGATGAGGAAGGCCAGCGCGCAAAGCGTGCCGAGCAGCAGCAGCTGTGGTGTCATCCGCATCGGGGCGCGGCCCTCCCGATCGGGGGCGGGCAGGCGCAGCCCGGGCAGCACGAGCCCGCTGATCACCACGCAGACCGTCAGGACGGGCAGTACCTGGGCCGGTCCGGCCCCGGCCTCGCGCGCAGCGCCGACGAGGGGACTCGCCACCAGAACCCCGGCGGAGAACAACGCGTGCATGCCACCCATGACCTTCGTGTCGTAGCTGGTCTCGTAGACCGAAGCGGCGCCGTTGATGAAGACGTCGTAAGCGCCGGAAGCGGCACCCAACAACGTCAGGGGCAGCAGCAGCGCAACGATGCTGGACGGCAACACCAGCATCGGGATGGTCGCAGCGAAGATCAGCGCCCCGGGCAGCAGCGTCTTTGTCCCGAAGCGGTCTCCAAGTTTGCCGGCGCTCAGCATCCCGGCGATCGCACCGAGCGCGATGAACAACAGGGCTCGTCCCAGCGTCGCGTCAGTCGCGCCGACCTGGTTCTTGACGTCCGGTAGCAAGGCACCCCAGCCACCCCAGAACACCCCGAACACGCCGAAGGCCGCCCACAGGCGGCCGACGATGCCCGCGCGCGCTCTCCGATCGGCCGCCGTGTGCATGTCCTCAGTAGAACAGAGGACCTATCCGAGGAATTTCTTACCGGCCGTTCAGCGCGGCCTCGTCGATGGTCAGTGTTCGTGCATCGGCATCCAGCGTTACCTCGACCCCGAGGGGAGTGGAGAGCAGTTGCTTGCCGTGTCCCATCGGAAGCCCATAGATGGTGGGGACACCAAGCGGTTCGATGTAAAGCTCGAAGATGTCCTCGACGGACAACACCTGCGGCCAGTCGTGCCATTCTCTCCAGTCGCATGCCTCCATCTCTCCGATTACGACCCCCGCGATGCCGTCGAGCATTCCCGCCTGCGCCATCTGCGTTAGCTGCGTGTCGATTTGCCACGGCGGCTCGGAAACGTCCTCGAAGAAGAAGATCTTGTCCCGGAGGTCGATCTGCCAGGGCGTGCCGATCAGATGAGTTAGCAGCCACAGGCATCCGCCGACCATTTCACCGCTGACCTTGCCGGAGTTAAACGAGTGAAGGTAGTTGTTCTCGGGATCGCGCGGCATCTCGCCGAGCGGAGTGTCCGACGTGAGCGCGCTCAGCATGGACTTCTCAGTGAACTCCTTGGTCTCGGGGTGATTCATGCTGGTGAGCAAGGGCCCGTAGAAGGTGACGAGGCCGGTCTCTTTGTAGATCGCCGCATGCAGCGCGGTGGTGTCCGAATATCCCATGAAGGCCTTGGGATTGGCGGCGATGACGTCGAAATCGATGTGCGGGAGCGTATGCGCGGACCCGAAGCCGGCATCCGCGCACTGCACCACGTCGACCTCGGGGTCGGCGAACATCTCGACGATGCCGCGGGCGCGCTCCTCCGGCGACCCCGCCACATATCCGTGCCGCGTGTAGACGTTGTCCGCAAGTTTGACCTTGTAGCCGCGCGACTCCCACCAATCCACGCCCCGCAGGATCTCCGAGCGGCTGCCGTACGACCACGCCGGTGACGGTACGCCGATGGTGCCACCGGGCTCGAGCCTCTTCCCCTTGATCGTCAATGATGGTCCTTTCTGGCCGGGAGCGGCAGCGAGCGCAGCTCGGTAACGTACGTGGCGATCTCATCGACCGCGGCCTCGAACAGGACGCGTCCCTTCTCTGCCGTGGCTTTGGACGCGTCGCCCTGCACTCCGCTATCGGAGAACGACGACCACCACGGCATGAGCTTGAGGGGACCGTCGGACCAGTCCATCCGCGCGTGCTCAGTCTCGGGGTAACCGCGTTCGTCCACCGCCGCGTCCATGTCGACCGCCTCGGGGTGCAGGTGAAGATAGATCGAGGTCTCGAGCTCGCACGCGTGCGCCATGCCCCCCGCATCTGAATCGCGCACCTCATTGATGGTCGCGGCGCTTGCGTCACTCGTGAGATAGAAGCTCGATGCCACCAGCGACTCCGGTTCCTCGACCATCACCAGGCGCGCGGCCATATCGACGAGGTTCTGATTGCTGCCGTGACCGTTGACCAGCAGCACGCGACGAAAGCCGTGACGCACCAGCGACAGCCCGACGTCCGTGCAGTAGCGGCAGAAGGTCTCCCAGTTGATCGTGATGGTTCCGGGGAAGTCCATGTGGTGCGGTGAGTAGCCGTGGACGATGGGCGGCAGCAGGACCGTCTCGTCCTCCAGTTTCGTCACCGCGGCGCGACAGATCGCCTCGACAAGGGTGACGTCGGTGTCGATCGGAAGATGGTGCCCATGATCCTCGAGCGTGCCCACCGGCACCACCGGCACGCGCTCCTCGGAGGCCGCGCGCGCCACCTCATGCCAGGTGAGCTTGCCGAACTCGAGTGGGGTGGACCACATCACCGACCACCTTCGACTGGCTCGATCGGGCGTGCTTGCTGGAAACCCATGCGGTGCAATCTCGCATTCCTGCGCCGCACCGACAAGCTCAAGACGCGATATGGCCTCCGGGGGAGGGAGGAATATGGGTTCATTTGTGAGGGAACGCGCAGGACCGCTTAGCTTGCGGCAAGCGAGTCCGCGGTCGGCCGGGTCCCCAGTTTCTGCGTCTCCGTGCCCGTGTCTGGGATGTAGTTCTCGGCTCGTTTGAGCTCGGTGAAGGTGAAGAAGATCAGAGGAATCAGAAGTGAGAAGGCCCCCAAGGTCACGTAGACGAGGTCGGGACGGCCGGTTGCCTCGATCGCGAGCCCGCCCAGATAGGAACCGAGTGGGATCACGGACCACGCGATCACGGTGGCGATGGTCATGACGCGGCCCAGCATCTTCTGGGGGGCGATCAGTTGCCTCATGCTGGTGGCCTGGACCTGGAACAGGATCGCGTGACCTTCGATCAGGGCGAACGCAATCATCCCCAGCCATGGGTTCGTCATCAATCCGAGCGCGACGAACAAAAGGCTCTCCAGAATCAGGGCCCATTTGGCCACGCTTGTGAAGCCGAACCGTTTCCGGATGCGGCCGGCCAACAACCCGGCCACGGTCATGCCGGCCGCGCCCGCCGCGAAGATGAACGCGGTTTGGGAGCGGGTTGCTCCCAGCTGGAGGTCGGCGAACAAGACGATCTGCGAGTAGATGGTGGCGGCGAGAAGGTTGGCGAAGCCCATCATCAACGAAAGGTTCCGCAGCACGGGATTGCGCATCACATATCGCAATCCGGTCGCCACGTCGTGACGAATGGTGCTGGTGGTGCGCGGTTCGCCGTCTTCGTCGGGTGAGTTGAAGCGCGACGAGATCGTGCCGAGCGTGATCGCCGAAATTACGAAGGTCGAGGCGTCGACGAGGACGACCCCCGCAAGCGGAACCAGCGACACGAGCAGTCCGGCCAGCAGCGGTCCGGCGACCTGGGCGGCGGAAAAGCTTGCCTGGATGCGGCCGTTCGCGCTCACCAGTTCTCGCTTGGGCACGAGGCTCGGTACCGCGGCGAACTGCGACGAGTCGAAGAAGATGGTCAGCGTCGACATGACGAAACCGATCCCATAGATCCACCAGACCGTCAGCGCGTCGAAGGCGGCCAGCAGCGGGATGGTGCTAATGGCCCCCGCTCGCAACAGGTCGACGACGATCATCAACCTCTTTCGATCGAGTCGGTCTACCCACGCGCCGATGAACAGCCCGAACAGAAGATGCGGGACGAACTGGGCGGCCATCGTCAGGGCCAGGTTGATCGCGGACCCGGTCAGCTCGTAGACGAGCAGGGGCAGTGCGAAGAGCGTGATGGAGCTACCGAGGTTGGAGACCGTCTGCCCGGCCCAGAACCTCGGAAAGTCACCGCTCAAAGAGCTGCTGGTTGGAACTCTAAGTTGCACTAAGAAGCCCGTCTCCCGACGCCGTCGTTGCCGTCGTCCCCCTCGCCCCGCGACCGCGAATCGGATCTCACCGCCACATCGCACTCATCAGGACAAAAGCCCCCCGGCCCGAACGTGATCATGTCACAGACTGCGGCTTCACGGTAAGCCCCCACTCCCCCATAATTTCTAACTATCGGGGGGTTTTGGGACCGCCCTGCCAGGCGGGGCGGGGAGCGGCAGACGGAACCCGGATGATGGCAGACTGAGGCGGAGCATGGACATCGACACGATCCGGACCGAGGCGCTGGCCTGCACGAAATGTCGCCTCGCCCAGGGGCGCACTCAGGTGGTGTGGGCGGACGGCAACCTCGACTCGGACGTCTGCATCATCGGCGAGGCCCCCGGTTTCAACGAGGACAAGCAGGGGGTGCCGTTCGTGGGGGCGGCCGGCCAGCTGCTCGACAAGATGCTGGCCGATATCGACCTCGATCGTTCGACGGTCGCCATCGTCAACGTCATCAAGTGCCGCCCGCCGGGCAATCGGGACCCGCAACCGGACGAGATCGAGGCCTGCAGGCCGTACCTGAGCGCCCAGCTGAACCACATGCGCCCGGCGGTGATCATCACCCTGGGCAACTTCGCCACCAAGTTCATCCTCGAGAGTCCCATCGGCATCACCAAGGCACGGGGTCAGGTATACGCCCGTAAAGGCGCCTCGATCATCCCGACCTTCCACCCCGCGGCGGCCTTGAGAGGGGGACGCTTCGGTGGCATGAGCACGATGGACGCCATGAGGCAGGACTTCGAGCTCGTGCGCCGGGTCCTGGACGAGCGCCGAGCCGCGGCCCGCGCCGCAACCCCCGACACCCAGCAGCTGGACCTCTTCGGATGAGGCGGGGCCCAAGCCGCTCACGGTGTTCGTCCGCACGAGGAGCGTCGTGAGCGGAGGGCTGGCCGTGGTGTCGCGCTCCTCGGAGGAAACCCGGATATTGGGCGCGTCGCTTGCGCCGCTCCTGCTGCCCGGTGATGTGCTCAGCCTGAACGGCGACCTCGGCGCAGGGAAGACGTGCTTCGTTCAGGGACTGGCCAGCGCGCTTGGTGTCGCCCAGCGTGTGACGAGTCCGACCTTCACGCTGGTGCACGAGTACTCGGGACGGTTCCCGGTCGTCCACCTCGACGTCTACCGGCTGAACTTTTTCCAAGAGGTGTTGGACCTCGGCTTCGAGGAGCTGCTCGACCCGGGCGCCATCCTCGTTGTGGAGTGGGGCGAGGCGGTGTCGCCCCTGCTGCCCAATCGCTTTCTCGAGATCGAGCTGCGGCGCGTGGAGGCCGAGGAGAATCACCGTTCGGTGTCGTTCCTCCCTCGGGGGCCGGGGTGGGAACTGAAGCTCGAAACCATGCGCGTCACCGCCGAGGCTCTGCTCGATGCGGCCTCGGCTGATGATTCCACGGGCGAGCGATTCCAGAGCGTTTCCGATCAAAGGGCACGCCACCGTAGGCTTGACGGGCCACATGACTCGAGCGATCGGGACGGTTGAGTGCTGGTTCTGGGAATCGAGACTTCAACGCCTCAGACGAGCGTGGCGATCGGCTCCGAACAGGGGGTCATCGCCAGCGCGCTGGTGTCGCGCGGCATGAGCTCTGGAGGGCCGCTCAAGAAGACCGGAGCGAGCTACAACGAGTTCCTGCTACCCGGAATTCGCTTTTGTCTCGAGGAGGCTGGACTCGGCTTTCGCAACATCGGGGGTGTCGCGGTATCGCTGGGTCCGGGTCTTTACACGGGGATGCGCGTGGGCATCGCGACCGCCAAAGCCATCGCCCAGGCCCTGTCCGTTCCCATCGTCGGGCTGGCGAGTCTGGATCTCCTCGCGTACGACGTGCGTTACTCGCCTCGCCCCATCTGCGCGGTACTGGACGGTCGCCGCAAGGAGGTCTTCCACGCGTTCTATCGATCGTCCCCCGGCGGGATCCAACGCATGACGGACTACAAGGTCGAGCGGCCCGAACAGCTCGCCTACGGGATCACGTCGAAGCCGGACGAGGTCCTGCTCGTGGGCAACGGAGCTCTTCTGTACAGGGAGATCTTCGAGGAGCTCGGCAACAGTGTCGAGATCGGCACCATGGGCCACGCGTTCCCCGACGCGATGGCGCTGGTCGAGCTGGCTCTTCCTCGATTGTTCCGTGAGGACTTCGATTCCCTCGACCATCTGAGGCCGCTGTACCTCCGTCAGAGCGCCAAACGCATTCAGTGGGACCGCATTCGCGAGCAGAGGTCGGCCTAATGGGGAGCTGGTGACGAGGGTGGCGATAGCGAGGGAGCCGCAGGCGCGCCAGCCGCTCGACGACGTCGACCTGGCGCGCATGAGGCGGCGTCATCTGAAGCGAGTTATGGCGATCGAGTCCACGGTCTATCCACGCCCGTGGAGCCTCACGCTGTTCCTTTCCGAGATCGCGCAGCGCAACACTCGGACCTATCTGGTTGCGCGGCACCAGGGGTACGTCATCGGCTACGCAGGGATGATGTTCACCGGGCGCGAGGCTCACGTCACCAACATCGCGGTCGATCCCGACTTCCACGGCAGGCGAGTGGGAACGCGCTTGCTGCTCGCACTCGTGACCGAAGCGGTGGCAAGAGGGACCGAAACCCTGTCGCTCGAGGTGCGCGTGTCGAACGCGGACGCGCAGGCCATGTACTCGAAATTCGGCTTCGAGATCACGGGAGTGCGGAAGGGGTATTACGTCGAGACCAACGAGGACGCGTACGTGATGGTCGCGAACAGTGCTCTGTCGAACGCCTACCGGCTTCGGCTGAAGAACATCCGGGACCAACTCATCGAGCCTCCCTCGCATGGATAGCGGGGCGCGCTTCGGCCAGTCGTGGGAGGCCGACCCCGGGGAACCGACGTGGACCGGCACCGAGACCGCGGTCAAGGAACAACGAGTCGAGGAGTGGGATGACGACACCCTCGTCCTCGGCATCGAGACGTCCTGCGACGAGACCTCTGCCGCCGTCGTTCGGGGAGGGAGAGACATTCTCTCGAACGTCATCGCTTCGCAAACCGAGCTTCACGGCGAGTACGGCGGCGTCGTACCCGAAATTGCGGCGCGCGCTCACGTCGAGGCGCTCACTCCGGCGATTCGCGAGTCCCTGCTCCAGGCGGACGCGACCTTTTGGGACCTCGACGCGGTTGCGGTCACTCTCGGCCCCGGTCTGATCGGTTCGCTCCTTGTGGGCGTCGCCGAGGCCAAGTCGATCGCTGCTGTGCTGGACATCCCCTTCGTCGGCGTCAACCATCTCGAGGCCCATATCTATTCGAACTTCCTCGGCGATCACACCGTCAAGTGGCCCGCGGTCGTGCTCCTTATCTCGGGCGGCCACACCATGTTGGTCCACGCGCGCGGCCACGGCGACTACGAGTTCCTCGGGGGAACGCTGGATGATGCGGCGGGCGAGGCGTTCGACAAGGTCGCGCGCTTTCTCGGTCTCGACTACCCCGGGGGTCCCGAGATCGACAGGCTCTCGCTTCTGGGGAACCCCGACGCCGTTCGTTTCCCGCGCAGCATGGTCGGTGAGGCAGGCTTCGATGTGAGCTACTCGGGGCTGAAGACATCGGTCATCAACCACGTGCGCAAGACCGAGGCGGCGGGAGAAGAGGTAAACGTCGCCGACATCGCGGCGTCGTTCCAGCAGGCGGTGGTTGACATCGAGGTCGCCAAGACGATGTCCGCCGTCGATCAAACGATGGTCGACGCCGTGTTCCTGTGCGGGGGGGTCGCCGCCAACTCCGGGCTGCGCACGGGTCTCGAGAAGGCTTGCTTGGATCGCTCCATTACCTTGCACTGCCCGGCGATCGAACTGTGTACCGACAACGCCGCGATGGTGGCCGCCTGTGGAACCGTCCTGCTGAGGCGCGGAATCTATACGAGCCTCGAGGCAGCCCCCGACCCCAACCTGCCCCTGCTCTAGCCGAGGGCCCCGTAATGCGCAACGGTGCCCCGGTTTGACCGGGGTCCCCAGGCCGCGCTACTCTTAGCACTCCGGCATCACGAGTGCTAAACCCACCAGGACCGACCCATTCAGGAGGTTACGCATGGCCACTGCCACCAAGACGCTGAAGCCGCTCGAGGATCGCATCCTCGTTCGCCCCGAAGAGGGCGAAGAGACCACGGCATCAGGCATCGTCATTCCCGACACCGCGAAGGAGAAGCCCCAGGAGGGCACCGTCCTGGCCGTCGGACCCGGCAAGCGCAGCGACACCGGCGATCTCATCCCCATGGACGTCTCAGACGGCGACCGGGTCATCTACTCGAAGTACGGCGGCACCGAGATCAAGATCGGCGGCGAGGAGCTTCTGATCCTCTCGGCGCGCGACGTGCTCGCCATAGTCGGCTAACAGGACAAACACCTAGGAGGACTGACAGCCAGATGTCAAAGCTGCTCAAATTTGAAGGCGAGGCCCGCAAGGGTCTCGAGAACGGCGTTAATCGGCTCGCCAACGCGGTGCGCGTGACGCTCGGCCCCAAGGGCCGCAACGTCGTGCTCGACAAGAAGTGGGGCGCACCGACGATCACCAACGATGGCGTAACCATCGCGAAGGAGATCGAGCTCGAGGACCCGTGGGAGAACATGGGCGCTCAGCTCGTCAAGGAAGTCGCTTCCAAGACCAACGACGTCGCCGGCGACGGTACGACGACGGCCACCGTGCTCGCCCAGGCCATGGTTCGCTCCGGCATCCAGCATGTCGCCGCGGGGGCCAACCCCATGGCGCTGAAGCGGGGCATCGAGAAGGCCGTCAAGGCGGCCGTCGACTCGATCAAGGCTCAGTCGCGCGACGTCGAGGGTCGCGACCAGATCGCCAACGTTGCTGCGATCTCCGCCAACAACGATCCCGAGATCGGTGAAATGGTCGCCGAGGCCATGGACAAGGTCGGCAAGGACGGGGTCATCACCGTCGAGGAATCCAACACCTTCGGCGTCGAGCTCGAGCTGGTCGAGGGAATGCAGTTCGACAAGGGCTACATCTCGCCCTACTTCGTAACCGACCAGGATCGGATGGAGGTCGAGTTCGAGGACCCCTACATCCTCATCGCACAGCAGAAGATCTCGGCCGTCAACGACCTGCTCCCCGTGCTCGAGAAGGTGATGCAGTCGGGCAAGTCGCTCGTGATCATTTCCGAGGACGTCGAGGGTCAGGCGCTCGCTGCTCTGGTCGTCAACAAGCTCCGCGGCACCTTCCAGGCCGCCGCGGTCAAGGCACCAGGGTTCGGTGACCGCCGCAAGGCCATGCTCCAGGACATTGCGATCCTCACCGGTGGCCAGGTCATCAGCGAGGAGATCGGCCTCAAGCTCGAGAGTGTCGGCCTCGACATGCTCGGCCAGGCGCGCAAGGTCGTGATCAGTAAGGACGACACGACCATCGTCGAGGGCCAGGGCGCGTCGGACGAGATCTCCGGTCGCATCGACCAGATCCGCGCCGAGATCGAGCGGACCGACTCGGACTGGGACCGCGAGAAGCTCCAGGAGCGCCTCGCCAAGCTCGCCGGCGGCGTGGCCGTACTGAAAGTCGGCGCGGCCACCGAGGTCGAGCTCAAGGAGAAGAAGCACCGCATCGAGGATTCCGTGTCCGCTACTCGTGCGGCCGTCGAAGAGGGCATCGTGGCCGGAGGCGGCGTCACGCTCGTGCGTGCCCGTGAGGCCGTCGAGGCTCTCGATCTCGAGGGCGACGAGGCCGCGGGCGCCAAAGTCGTGTACGCGGCTCTGAGGGCTCCCCTGCATTGGATCGCCACCAACGCCGGTCAAGAGGGTGGCGTGGTGGTCGAGCGCGTGGCGGGCGAGAAGCCCGGGCACGGACTCAACGCCGCCAACGGCGAGTGGGGCGACCTCTTCGACTTCGGCATCATCGACCCGGCTCGGGTGACGCGTAGTGCGCTGGAGAACGCAGGTTCGATCGCGGCGCTGCTGCTGACCACCGAGGCAACCGTCGTCGACAAGCCGGAGGAGGAAGACCCCGCGGCCCAGGCCGGTCACGACCACGGCATGGGCGGCATGGGAGGAATGGGCGGCATGGGCGGCATGATGTAACCCTCGCTCCATCCAGCAACACAACCAAAGGGGCCCGGTCACCAAGACCGGGCCCCTTGTTTATTCGAGGTGGGCTCAGCTGACCGCGGCTGGCTCCGAGGTCAGGTGGGTGACCTTGATCTCGAAGCGACGCTCCACGCGCGAGGGAAGGTCCTGCTTGAGCCACTTCGAGGCGCCCGGTGGAAGCGTCGAGAGAATGATCTCGTCGTAGAAGGAGCCCCGCAGTTCGTCGCCGATGGCTTCCATGGGCGCGGGGTCGCCGACCACGCCCCGGAGCGAGATACCCAACTCCTTGAGCCCCTCCATCGCCTGTCCCAATCTCTTTCCCGCCAGTTCGTAGGCCTCCTCGTCGGTCCAGGCCATGTGCTCGCGGGGCGGGGTGGCGGGCACGAGGAGTGTGAGGCGACACGGGCCCTCGGCCATCCGGTTGCGGACGGCGTCTCTCAGGTGCGGGCCAGCTGCGGTCTGGTTCGCCACGATGAGAATGCGTTTCTCGTCCACGAGGCACCACCTCCACCATCCGTTGTACGCCCGCACGCCGAGCCGGGCAAGAGCCCGAGCATCAGCCGGACCGAGCGAAGCTACGGAAGATAGTCCATGGGGTCGGTGGGGCTTCCATTCACGCGCACCTCGAAGTGGAGGTGGTCCCCGGTGCACGATCCGGTGCAGCCGACGTAACCGACCAGTTGACCTTGATTGATCGACGCTCCGCTCGACGTGCCGAACTCTGACATGTGTGCGTACAGCGTCGAGATGCCGCCCCCGTGGTCGATGACGACGGCGTTGCCGTAGCCCGACATCGATCCGGCGCTGATCACGGTGCCGCTCTTCGACGCGACGATGGGCTCACCCGAGTAGCCGTCGATGTCGATGCCGGTGTGCATCCGGCCCCAGCGGGAGCCGTAGTAAGACGTCACCGAGTTGTTGAGCGGCCAGATGAAACCCGAGGCCGAAGGTGGCCCAATGTCGACTCCGGGCGGCGCCTGGTTCTGCAGGATCTGTTCCTTGAGCTCCGCGTTCTCGGCGAGCAGCCCGGCTTCATGTGACTTGTCCTGCACGAGTTTCTCGGTGACCGCCGCGAGCTTGGTGTCGAGCTCGGCCTTGGTCTCGGCCAGGCTGTTCTGAGCCTTCGTCTGCTCGTCGAGCCGGGCGTCGAGTTCGTCCTGTTTGACGAACAGGGCCCGGTTGGCCTCCTCGATCTCCGCCTTGAGCCGCGAGTACTCGACGAGCGCCCCGGTGTTGTTCTCCGCCGCTACGCCCATCATCTCGAGGCGGTCGTTGAGCTCCGAGATGGAGCTTGCGTTCAGGAGTGCATCGAGCGTCTCAACGCCGCCACTCTTGTAGAGCTCGACGGCCTGCTCGGTGGCTCGCTCTTCGACCACGGAGATCTCTTTTTGGGTGGCGTCGATCTGAGCCTGCGCGGTGCGGATCTCGGAGCGCACCTCGGCGATCTGTGTATCGAGCTTGTTGATAGCGATCTGATACCGGGTGATGTCCTTGTTGAGGTCGTCGATCTCGGCCTGCAGAGAGTTTCTCTCGGCGGCGTTGTGGTCGATGCGTCCCTGGACTTTTTCCAGCTCTTGGTTGTTCTCGTTGATCCGATCCTGCGGTCCCGCAAAGGATGCGACGGCCGGGACGATCAGCGTGAGTAAGAGGGTTGCAGAAAGCGCGACGCGTCGCAGCCTTACATGCAGCAAACCTTGCTCCTCCGCTCGGCAAATAGGGTCTGGAGGTCCCGCGAAAGACCCCTGCGCCCGACATGGTTATCCCCAGTCGAGCCGTCGGGAATCCTGCCATACCCAGGGACTAGTTAGCAACAACTAGTGCTTCCCCACCCAAAGGGCAGGCCGGCGGACCCAGGCGGCCCAGCCCCCCGAAGGTTTTGCCACCTAAACCGGTGGAATAATCGACAAACCATGGGTTTTTGGTCACCGCGCGGGGTGGGGATCGGGCGGCGGCCTGAGACCCGGCGCAACGGGGCGCCAGCTCGCTCAGGGGTCGGTGGCCGCGAGCCAACGACCGGGACATTGCGTCGAATGGGGGTTGAGGCTGTGCGTGAGCACCGAGCTTTCGGAGGTCTGTTGTGGGTGGCGGCGACGGTCGTGTTGATCACGGCTGCCTGCGCTCCGGGGGAAGAGGCCGCCGAAGAGACGGGGTCGACGGAGGTCCCCGACGAGATCGTGATCGGAGCAACTCTTCCGCTGACCGGCGAGGAGTCGAGCGCAGGAGGGTACTTCAAGGAGGGTTACGAGCTCGCCTTCGAGGAGGTCACCGACGCGGGTGGCCTGCAGGTCGGTGACAAGAAGGTGGAGGTCACCCTGAAGCTGTTGGACGACACCTCGGACCAGGCGACCGCGGTGAACCTCGCGGAGCGCCTGATCACCAGAGATGGCGTGGACTTCTTGCTCGGCACCTACTCGACCTCGCTGGTCGAGGCGCAGAGCACGGTGGCCGAGCAGAACCAGATTCCGTATGTAAACGGCGGGGGAGCGGCGACCTCGATCTACAGCCGCGACTACAAGTGGATCTTCGGCGCTCTGGCGCCGGTGGAGCTACTCGGCAGGACCCAGATGGACTGGATCGCCGAGCAGCAGGAGGCGGGCAATCTCTCCGAGCCGGCCAAGATCGCATTGCTGTGGGAGAACTCGTCCCACGGCGATGACTATCGAGTTGGAATAACCGAGTTCGCCGAGCAGAGCGGCGGCGCTTTCGAGGTCGTCGTAGACGAGTCCTTCGAGCTAGACAGCAAGGACTTCGGGGCTCTGCTGAGCGAGGTCAAGTCCTCGGATGCCGACCTGGTCCTTGCGGACGCGCACCTGCCCGACTTTGTCACCATGCAACGCCAGTACGTGAGCTCCGACCTGTGTCACGAGGTGATCACCTACGGCGCGCGCGGCTCCGAGAGAGACGCGGCCGAAGCGTTGGGCGAGGAGAACGTCGCGTACATCCTGTCGGCGGTGTGGTGGCACCCCCTCCTCGTTGAGCAGCAGGAGGAGACCAACAGGGAGTTCATCGACCTCTTCACCGAGAAATACGGCCGCGATCCGGAGTGGTACCAGGCCCTCGGCTACGAGGCGGCGCGCGCGCTGTTCGCGGGAATCGAGGAAGCGGGAAGCGTGGATCGCGAGGCGGTACGCACCGCCCTGAGCGAACTCGAGATGGACTCGCTCGTCCCCGGCGGCAAGCTGAGCTTCCCTGCAGAGGATGGCAACCAGGCGCAGTATCCGTTCCTCGTCCAGCAGAACATTCCGGGCGAGGGCGCTCCGATCGTCTATCCGAAGGAGCTCGCAACCGGCGAGGGAGTTGCACCTAACCCCGAGTGCAAAGGCTAGGCGGTGGAAGAGGTCGTCCGGCTGAGCGTCTCTGCGCTCCTGCTCGCCGGGCTCTACGCAATCATGGCCTACGGCCTGGGATTGATCTACGGCGTCCTTCGGGTGGTGAACCTCGCCCACGCCGGGGTGATCATGGCGGCCGCCTACGTGACGTGGTTTTTCCACAACCGGTTGGGTCTCGACCCCTATCTCTCGATTCCGCTCGTGCTCCTGGCTTTTTTCGGCTTCGGCGTCGTCCTGTTCAAGGGGCTCGTGCGCTTCTTGCCGCGCGGCGCGGCGGGCGGAGTGCAGTCCCTCTTGCTCCTGTTCGGTGTGTGGCTGCTGATGCGAAACGCCGCCTACCTGCTCTTCACGGGAAACGACAAGGCGATACGAACGGGCTACTCGACCAAGTCGGTGTCGC
>JBOGWV010000023.1:0-4145 GCA_050693975.1 Actinomycetota bacterium | reverse complement strand
GATTCATTAAGCGAAGGTGCGGCGATCACCGTTGAGACACTGAGCAGCGACGATGGCGAGAAGAAGCAGCTGTACGAGGACAGCGAGCTCTACGCATCCCATGCCTACTATGTGACCGATGTCGATCCGGAGGCAGGCACCGTGACGATTCGCAATCCGTGGGGTACGAGTGAGGGTGACACCGTGCTGACCTTCGAGGAATTCCAAGACAACCTCAATGCGGTGGTGGTGAACGATCTTGAGCCGGACTAGGAAGTCGATGGCCCTTCTGCTGGTTGCCGGCGCGTTGTTGCTCGCGGCTTGCGGCGGTGGCGACGGAGGCGGGAGCAATGGAGGCGACGGTGGGGGCCCAGGGGAGGACTCCTTGAGCCAGAAGATCTACCAGGGCACCCAACCGTCCCTCGGCGAACTCGATGTGGGCGTGGCGAACATCTTCGAATCCGGGGCCCAGTTCAGCGTGTTCGGACACGATCCAGACGCCGAGGCCTCCGAGACCTTCAAGGGACTTCAAGAGGGCGACAGCTTCTCGGCCGGCGACTACACCTTCGAGGTGCTCGAGATCGGTGAGGACAACGAGGGAAGCTACGCCGAGGTACGCATCTCTCCCTCACCGTCCTAACCATTGGCCTGACGTGCGAGGCATCAGCGTGTGAGGATGCCCGGATGGGACGGCTCGACGCACTCGATCTGACGCTGAAGCTGTCGCGCAGCCAGGAGGCCGAACGCCTCGAGGCGGCACAGAAGCGGCTGCTGGCCCTGCGCTTGCAGCTCGGGGGCCTGATCGGCGGCAAGCTCGGACCTCCGGTCCTCGTCCTTTTCGAGGGCTGGGATGCCTCAGGCAAAGGCGGAGCGATCAAGCGTCTGGTCGCCCAGGTCGACCCTCGTCATGTGCGGGTAGCTCAGTTCGCCGCCCCGACGTTCGACGAGAAGCGCCACCACTTTCTGCAACGCTTTTGGGAGCAGCTGCCGGGGTGGGGCGGCATGGCAGTGTTCGACCGGTCTTGGTACGGACGAGTGTTGGTCGAGCGAGTCGAAGGCTTCGCCACCACCGAGCAGTGGACGCGCGCGTACGCGGAGATCGTCGAGTTCGAGCGCTCGCTCGCGCTCGAGGGAATGATCCTCGTGAAGTTCTGGGTCCACATTTCCGACGGGGAGCAACTTCGTAGATTCGAGCGCCGTAAGGTCGATCCGCTCAAGTCGTGGAAGCTCACCGACGAGGACTGGCGCAACCGCGCCAAGCGCGCCGAGTACACGGCCGCGGTCGAGGACATGATCGAGCGCACCGATCACCGACTGGGAGCGTGGCACCTCGTCGAGGGGGACTCCAAGCGCTACGCGCGCGTCAGGGTCATCGAGACCGTCATCGACCAGATCGACAAAGGAATGAGCTCGCGCGGCTTCGAACCAAGAGAAAGCACCGACCGGTCCTAAGGCTGGTCAGGCGTTGCTGATTGCGCCGGACAGGGTCTCGAGGACCTCGTCGCCGTAGCGGTCCAGCTTGGCCGGCCCCACACCCGCCACCTCGGACAGCTCGACGAGGCTGTCGGGCCGAGCCGCGGCGATGGCCTCGAGCGTGGAGTCGTGAAACACCACGTAAGCCGGCACCGAGTCGTCGCGTGCGCGCTGAAGGCGCCAGCGTTTCAGCGCCTCGACGGTGGGATCCTCGGGCCCGGCTCGCTCCGCAGCCTTCAAAGGCGGCCGCTTGGACTGCGGCCCGATGCCCAACTCGGCGAGATACCGGCTCGGCTTGAGATTCCCGCCCACGACGCGCGTCACGAACAGGTGAGCCCTGGCGCGCGTGATACCGACGTAGAGGAGGCGACGCTCCTCATCGATGGCGGCGTCGGTCTTGGCGCGCTTGAAGGGCAACTCTCCCTCTTCGAGGCGGACGATGAACACGGCGTCGAACTCGAGCCCCTTGGCTCGATGCAGGGTCAGAAGGTTCACGCCGCGACCCTCGCCCTCGCTCGTGAAACGCGCTCGCAGGTCGCCGATGAATTCGTTGATCGTGCGGCCCCCGTCGTCGAACTCCTCGGCGAGCCGGACTAGTCGGGCTAAGTCGTTTTGCCGCGTGGTTTCCTGTTCGCCGAGCCCTTCCGGCACCTCGGCCACCCAGCCCTCTTTCTCCGCGGCCTCCGCCACCCGGACGAACACGTCGGTGGCGCTGGGAGGACGCAGCCGGTTGAGGAGCCTGCGTGCCGCGGGCCGGGCCAGGAAACTGCCGCCGCGGACCTGGAAGGGGGTGCCCGCGACGGCAAGCGCCTCCTCGTAGTCCTCGGAGCGGAAGTTCACGCGGTAGAGGATCGCGATGTCCTCATAGGCGATGCCGTGCTCGTGCAATCTGGTGATCTCTTCGACCACGAACGACCGCTCGAACTCGGGAGTGGCGAAGGGACGCACGCTGGGCTCGGGCCCCTCGTCGCGGCTCGGTCTGAGAACCTTCTCCGCGCCACCGAGCTTGGGGACCAACCGGTTCGCGAACTCGAGCACCTGGGGCGTAGAGCGGTAGTTGGTCTCGAGCCGGATGACGTTCGTGCGCGCGAAGCGCCGGGGCATTTCGAGCAAGTGGCGCGGCGTGGCGCCGGTGAACCCGTAGATCGACTGGTAGTCGTCGCCGACCACACAGAGGTCATCGCGCCCGCCGAGCCAGCACTCGAGCAGCGATTGCTGCAGCAGGTTGACATCCTGGTACTCGTCGACGGTGAAGGCCTGGTAGCGAGACTGGAATATCTCGCGGGCGTCGACATCCTCGGTGTGTAGGCGTATGGCGAGCTCGAGGATGTCCTCGAAGTCAACGAGGTTCCGGTCTTGCTTCCCGCGTTCGTAGCGCTTGAAAATGCTCTCCATCAGATCGGAGGGGATGGGCGGCTCGTGGTCCCCGAGCCCATTGACATAGGTCGCCGGAGTAAGCCTCCGGTTCTTGGCCCACTCGATCTCGGTGGCGAGGTCGGCAGCGGGTCTGAAGCGAAACGGCTTGGGCAGGGTGTTGCCGAGCTGACGCAGCGCGAGGCCCTTGCTTGGGAGTATCTGTCCGGGGGTCTCCTCGGAGAGGTTTCTGAGCTGACCGAGAGCCGCGGCGTGGAAGGTGCGAGCCCTGACTCCACCGGCGCCCAGCGCATCGAGCCGGCTGCGCATCTCGCCCGCCGCCTTATCGGTGAAGGTCACTGCGAGGATCGCTCCGGGGGCGAAGTCGCCGGCGAGCACCTGGCAGGCAATCCTTCGGGTGATCGTGGTGGTCTTGCCGGATCCGGCCCCCGCAAGAATGCACACCGGGCCGCGCGTCGCCCTGACGGCGCGCTGCTGCTCGGGATTGAGCCCCGCGAGAATCCGCTCGATGTCCACGGGTTAAGAGCCTAGAGGGTGGAAGTGACGCGACCCCGCCTTTCAGGCCCCCGGCTCGTCCGCGGCCCATACACGCCAGCCCTGATGGGTGTGGGCGAGATAGAAGAAGGCAAGGCCTTGACTGTTCACGCCCGAGCGATCGTGCATGACCACGCGCATCGAGCGCCGGGTCACCTTTCGTCCGCAGGCCCTGGTGAAGACGTCGGTTTTCGAGACCGGTTCGCTCGAGGTGACTCTGAGGCCCCTGGCGGTCTTGGTGCCGGTCCACGCTCCGCGGGTGGGTTTCGCGGTCGGCTCGGTGAGTTCCCGAACGGTGGACTCGTCCCCCCTGATAACGGCCTTATTGAACTGCACCGCGATCTCGGCGGCGTCGCGAGCGGCCCCCTTGGGCCGCGGCAAGAACCGCTTGGCTTGGGGGCAGCCGGACTTCAACTCGTTGACGACGCCCTGGAACGCCCGCTCGACGAGACCGGGATCGTCCTCGGCGACGGGCAGAGCAAGGGAAGAGGCTCGCCGGACCGCCGTGTTGGCCGCCACCACCGCGCCGGTCACCAGCAGCACGGTCGCGAGCATGGCGACGATAACGGTGAGCACGCGGCGCAGTCCCACGCTGCGTCTCAACCGCTCGCTTTCCGGCGGTGCCGCGGGAGCCTGGCCCTCCTGCCGCTTGAGCCAGGCCGCGAGCAGATCCTCGTGGTCCGTGTGCCCGAGATGGCGTCCCAAGCGCCCAAGGCCTCTGGTCGTCAACGAGGTCACCGTCGCGTCCGAGCACTCCAGAATGTCTGCGATGCGCCGCGGATCGG
>JBOGWV010000022.1:0-1681 GCA_050693975.1 Actinomycetota bacterium | reverse complement strand
AGCTCCTTTCTGAGCCTCACCACCCGCTCCTCTAGTGCGGCCGAGCTCTTGTTGGCGACCGTCTTGGCTGCCTTGGAGCGTGGCGCCAAGGCCTCGTAACCCCCGGCTCGGTAGCGGGCCACCAGCTGCGCGACCCAGCTCTTGGACACGCCGTGGGCTCGAGCGACCTCCCGGGCGCTGCGGCCCTCCAGCACCACCGCGTCGACCACGAAGCGAGCGAGCTCCACAGGGCCACCTCCGCACTAGGGGTGTCCACTATGGCCCGCGACATGCTCGATCAGCCGTGTCCACTATCCGGTGGAATCACACACCGCTCCCGGCACCGGAAACGGCCCCTATACTTTTTCGTCCTATGCGTATCCAACAGAGCCTGCACGAAATCGGCGACCGGCTGACCAGGGCGCGTGACGAGCTGCGCATCGTCGAGGAACAGCTGCTCTTCCAGAACGACGTCCTGGAGGAGGCAAAGACGCGCATGCTGGTCTCGGAGACGCCTCTGGCCGACAGGGCATACCGGATCGCGCGCGACGACCACCAGAAGCTGGTCGATCAGCGCAGTCGAGCCGAGAAGGAGATCACCGATCTTCAGCGCGAGCAGGACCGACTGCTCGACCGAATGCTGGGAGCCGAATAATGAGCGGACACAGCGCGCAACCGGGCGTCACCGGCACCCGTCCCCGGCTCCTGATCGCCGAGGACGAGGCCATCATCCGCCTTGATCTGAAAGAGATGCTCGAGGAAGAGGGCTACGAGGTGGTCGGCGAGGCCGCCGACGGCGAGGCAGCCGTCCGTCTGGCTCGCGAGAACGATCCCGACCTCGTCATCATGGACGTGAAGATGCCGGGGATGGATGGGCTCACCGCGGCCGAGAAGATCGTCGACGAGCAATTGTCCGCCGTCCTCATCCTCACCGCCTTCAGCCAGAGGGATCTGGTGCAGCGGGCGGCCGAGGCCGGAGCGATGGGCTATCTCGTCAAGCCCTTCCAGAAGTCCGACCTCATGCCGGCGATCGACATCGCCCTCGCCCGCCACGCCCAGCTCTCGGCGGTGCGCAAGGAGTCTGGCGACCTCGCCGAGCAGCTGGAAACCCGCAAAGCGGTCGACAAAGCCAAGGGCCGGCTGATGGATGGGCAGGGAATGAGCGAGGCGGAGGCGTTCCGGCACATCCAGAAGCGGGCGATGGACGAGCGACGGTCGATGAAAGACGTCGCCGAGGAGCTCTTGGGCTAAGCCAATCCATTCGCCGCCTGGCAGAGCCTGCCTAAAAGCTTTATGCGACCGGAGTAGTAATCGAGAAGTTTTTGGCGGGGAATGTGTTAATTAGTCGGGCTCGACTCCTTGGACTTCACCGCTTGGATAGGTAGACTAGCGCCCATTCCGCGGGAGCGGCCGCCTGAGCGCACCGAACATCCCGGGAGGCCTGTGACCGTTTGGCTGAACAAGGGGGAAGGCATGAAGAAATCTCGATGGCTCGCGTTTGTAGCGTTACTCTCGGCGCTGATGCTCGTCGCCGCAGCGTGTGGAGGCGAGGACGAGGGTGGCGAGGACGCGGGAGGTGGTGCCGTTGAGAAGGTCCCCGTAACCGTTTACTACCAAGGCGCGCTGACCGGGCCGTATAACTACCTGGTCATTCCGAGCTTCCAGGGCGCTCAGATGCACTTCGACGAATTGAACGCGGACG
>JBOGWV010000021.1:0-15149 GCA_050693975.1 Actinomycetota bacterium | reverse complement strand
ATTCACAAGTCGCAGAAGGGGTTAGGATGCGCAACGTCCCAGGCCCAGCCGCCGAATCCCCAATTCAGGTGATCGCGGTAGCGCGCTTGGGGACGGGCCGGCTCGGCAGCGAACACGACGGAGGGGGAGTTCCGAACGTGAGTGACACAGGTGGGTTCCGAGACTCGAAGGCCTTCATGGGCCGGGGTCTTTCGCTCGCCTTCGAGTTCGCCGGAGCGGTGTTTCTGTTCTGGTTCGCCGGCCGTCTGGTGGACAACTGGCTGGGCATCGCTCCGTGGGCCCAGATCGTGGGAGCGGTGATCGGTTGGATCGGCGGCACCTTGCACGTCTTCTACGCGGTGAAAGCGATGGACCGCGGGAGCAAGAGCTAATGGTCGAGCTGGCGATGGTCAAGCGGATGGCGCGCCGCGGTCTGCTGGTTTCCCCCGTTGTGGTGGTCGTGCTGTGGGTCTTCGGCGGCGGCACCTGGGCGCTCTCCGGCGCGATCGGAATGGCGATGACGCTCGCCAACCTGTGGCTGAGCGCTACGATCATCGGTCGCGTGGCAGAGCACAATCCGCGCCTGCTCATGCCCGCCGGCATGGCTACCTTCGGTCTCTCGCTGCTGCTTCTCACCGCGATTGCCGCCGGTCTGGTCGCGGCGGAAATTGGATTCTTCCCGGTTATCGGGGGGGTCCTGATCGGTAGTCACCTGGTGCTAGTTCTATGGGAAGCTACCGGTTCCCACGGCGACCCATTGCCTGGATCCGCGCCTCAATCGAATGCCCATTCCCAGGAGACAAGGAGCTTAGATGGAACTTGATGTAAACGAACTCTTCTTCTGGGACCCGATCGCGCTCGAGGGTACGGCTCTCGCGGTCAACCGCGTGGTGCTGCTCATGTTCATCGCGGCAATCGCGTGCATGACTTTCTTCGTGATCGGCGCCCGCCGCAGTGCGCTGGTGCCGAAGGGGATCCAGAACCTGGTCGAGATGGCCTACCTGTTCGTGCGGAACAACATCGCCATCGACGTGATCGGCCCCGAGGGAATCAAGTACGCGAACTACCTCGCGGCGCTTTTCTTCTTCATCTTCTTCTCGAACCTGCTCGAGATAGTCCCGGGCATCAACTTCCCCGTGACCTCGCGCATGGCGCTTCCGGCCATGCTGGCGCTGATCACTTACTTCGTTTTCATCGTTGTGGGCATCTCAAAGCACGGTTTGAGGTACTTCAAAGACATCGCGTTCCCACCGGGCGTCCCGACCTGGGTCTATTTTCTGCTGACTCCCATCGAGATCTTCTCGACCTTTATCGTCAGGCCCTTCACTCTGGCCGTACGACTCTTCGCCAACATGGTCGCGGGCCATGTGCTGCTGACGATCTTCTTCCTCTTCACTCATGACTTTCTGGTTCACAACATCGGGCCGATGTCTCCATTCGGGGTGGTAACGCTGCTGGTTGCAGCGGCCCTGATTCTTTTCGAGCTATTGGTCATCAGCCTGCAGGCCTACATCTTCACCATGCTCACCGCGTCGTACATCGGCGAGGCCATCGCCGGGCACGGCGAGCACGAGGAGGAGGAGCACTCAACGGCCGAGCCGGTCACCGAGACAGAGGGTCTCGCAACTGCAAGTGCAAGCCATTGACAAGCGCACAAGACAAAGAGGAGGACATACATGGTTAACGAGCTGATCACCTTTGCTCAGGAAGGCGGAGGCGGAATGACGGACGTCGGACTCGCGGCGATCGGTGCGGGCCTTGTCTACGGACTGGGTGCAATTGGACCTGGGATCGGCATCGGTCTGGTGTTCGGGTCTGCCATCGAGGCCATGGCCCGCCAACCTGAGACCGCAGGACAGACTCGCGCCACCATGTTCATCGGTTTCGCCCTGATCGAGGCGCTCGCACTGATCGGTTTCGTGCTTTCGTTCATCGTTCTCGGCGCAGGAGGCTAGAGACATGCGGGCAAACGCAATGATGTTGCTGGCTCAAGCGCACGACGAGCGCAGCGGGATCGATCTGATCTTGCCCGCGATCGACGAGCTGATTTGGGGTGCAGTCGCATTCGCGATTGCCTTCTTCGTGCTCACCAAGCTGGCCTTTCCAACACTGCGTAAGACGATTCAAGACCGCGAGAACAAAATCAGGGGCGACCTCGAGGCCGCAGAGGCATCAAAGGACGAAGCCCAGGGCATGCTCGATGAGTACAAGAAGCAGATGGCCGAGGCGCGCAGCGAGGCGAACCGGGTCATCGAGGATTCTCGTCAGCAGGCCGAGCAGGTCCGCAAAGACATCATCGCCAAGGCAGAGAAGGACTCCGAGAGCATCGTGGCGCGCGCCCAGGAGCAGATCCAGGCAGAGCGCAGCCGGGCGGTGACGGAGCTCCAGGCAACGATCAGCAATTTGTCGATCGAGCTGGCCGAGAAGGTGGTTGGTCGCAGCATCGATGCCTCCGCGCAAAAGGACCTGGTCGACGCCTACATCAAAGACGTCGGGGACATGAGCCCCAATGGAGGGCGGAACAACTGATGGCGACCGACGAGCTCATTGCCGGGTACGCGCAGGCGCTGTTCAGCGTCGTCAAGGCCGAGGGTGATCTCGAGCGCGTAGAGGACGAGCTCTACCGATTCGGCAAACTGCTCGAGTCCAACAACGACCTCAAGCAGGCCCTTCAAGAGCCGGGCATCGACCGCTCGCAGAGGGTGAAGGTGCTCGAGGACCTGCTGGCCGACAAGGTGTCGCCCCACACGCTGGGCCTCATCACCTTCGTCGTGGCTTCGGAGCGCGGACGGCAACTTCCGCAGATCCTGGGTGAGCTCAGTGAGCTCGCGGCGGAGGCTCGCAGGTCGGTCGTCGCCGAGGTGCGCAGCGCGACACCGCTCGAAGCCAAGCAGCGGACCGCCCTTGCGGAGGCACTCGGCAAGGCGACGGGCAAGAAGGTCGAGCTCAAAGTCCTCGTCGATCCGTCGATCATCGGCGGCGTCGTCGCCAAGGTGGGAGACACCGTCATCGACGGCAGCGTGAAGCGCCGTCTCGAAAATTTGAAAGAGCAGGTGAGGGGTTAGTGGCTGAACTCACGATCAGGCCGGAGGACATCTCCTCGGCACTGAAGCGTCACGTCGAGGACTTCAAGCCCACGCTCGAGCGTGAAGAGGTGGGCCGCGTCGACGAGGTGGGTGACGGCATCGCCCGCGTTACCGGGCTCCCCGGCGTGATGGCCAACGAGATGCTCGAGTTCCCAGGGGGGATCGTCGGACTGGCGATGAACCTCGAGGAGCACATCATCGGAGCCATCATCCTGGGCGAGGCGAGCCACATCGAGGAGGGGGGCGCGGTCAAGCAGACCGGTCAGATCCTCTCCGTGGGTGTGGGGGACGGACTGCTGGGACGCGTCGTAGACGCTCTCGGCAACCCGCTCGACGGCAAGGGCCCGATCCAGTCCGAGGCACGGCGTCCGCTAGAGGTCCAGGCTCCGGGCGTGACCGCGCGTCAGCCGGTGAAGAATCCCCTGCAGACCGGGATCAAGGCCATCGACGCAATGACGGCCATCGGCCGGGGACAGCGTCAGCTGATCATCGGCGACCGCCAGACCGGCAAGACGGCCATCGCCATCGACGCGATCGTCAACCAGCGCGAGAACTGGGGCACCGACAACGCGGTGAAGTGCATCTACGTGGCCGTGGGCCAGAAGGCGTCGACTGTGTCCGAGGTGGTCGCAGGCCTCGAGGAGCAGGGCGCACTCGAGTACACCGTCATCGTCAACGCCGCGGCATCCGACCCGGCCCCCTTCCAGTACCTCGCTCCCTATGCCGGCTGTGCCATGGGCCAGCATTGGATGGAGAAGGGCGAGGACGTGCTCATCGTCTACGACGACCTCTCCAAGCAGGCCATCGCCTACCGTCAGCTGTCGCTGCTGCTGCGCCGCCCGCCGGGTCGCGAGGCCTACCCGGGCGACGTCTTCTACCTTCACAGCCGTTTGCTCGAGCGCGCCGCGAAGCTCAGTGACGAGCGCGGTGGCGGCTCCATGACCGCGCTGCCGATCATCGAGACCAAGGGTGGCGACGTGTCGGCCTACATCCCGACGAACGTCATCTCGATCACCGACGGTCAGATCTACCTGGAGTCAGACCTGTTCTTCTCGGGTGTCCGCCCCGCAATCAACGTCGGCATCTCCGTGTCACGAGTGGGTGGTAACGCGCAGGTCAAGGCGATGAAGAGCGTCGCCGGGCGGCTACGCCTCGACCTCGCCCAGTACCGGGCCCTGGAAGCGTTCGCCGAGTTCGGTTCCGATCTCGACAAGGCCTCCCAGGCTCAGCTCGAGCGCGGTGCGCGCGTCGTCGAGATCCTCAAGCAGAAGCAGTTCACGCCCTACAGCGTCGAGGATCAGATCATCTCGATCTGGGCGGCCTCGAACGGCTTCCTCGACGATCTTCCGGTCGAGAAGGTTCAGGATTTCGAGGTCAAGCTCCTCGACTTCATGCGCAGCCGCTACGGATCCATCGGCGAGGGCATCAAGGACACGGGCAAGCTCGATGACGACGTCGCCGAGAAGCTCCGGTCCGCCATCGATGAGTTCAAGCAGAGCTATCTGAGCTCCGAGGACGTCGAGACCGTCGAAACGGTGGCCGCCGACGAGGGTGTGCCACAGACCAGCGAGGCCCCCGCCGCCGAGAGCGGCGACGCCGGCGCGTCCGACGAACCGACCGAAGAGCAGCCGGCCACCTCGGATGAATCCGATGAGAAAGAGGGGACTCGCACCTAGATGGCCCAGCAGCTTCGCGCGATCAAGCGCCGCGTCGGAAGCGTCAAGTCGACGCAGAAGATCACCAGCGCGATGGAGCTCATCGCTTCCTCGCGCGTGGTCAAGGCCCAGCAGAGGGTCAAGGCGGCGCGGCCCTACGCCGAGGAGATGCGGCGACTGATGAGCTCGGTTGCCGCCAAGGCCGGGCGTATCGATCATCCCTTGCTGAAACCCCGCGACGAGGTCACCAGGGTGGGCACCGTCGTTCTGTCCTCCGATCGTGGCCTTGCCGGTGCATACAACTCCAACGTTCTGCGCCATGCAGAGCGCGACATGGAGTCGCACGGCAAGGACAACCGGCTATGGCTCGTCGGTAAGAAGGCGATCACGTACTTTCGATTCCGCGGTTACGAGTTCGACCAGGAAAGCACCTGGCAGGGTGTGTCCGACCATCCCCGCATCGAAGATGCACACGAGATCGCAAGGGCCGCCACCAAAGCGTTTCAAAACGGTGAGGTCGACCAGGTCAGGCTGGTCTACACCCGGTTCCAGTCCGCGGTTGTACAGCGACCAACCATGGTGCAGTTACTTCCCCTTCCCACCGAAGAGCTCGACGAGTTGCAGGAAGAGGCGAAGCAGCAGGGGCCCGGGCCGAGCTACATCTTCGAGCCGGAGCCCGAGGACATCCTTGGGCTGCTGGTCCCGCGCTACGTCGAGGGCAACATCCTGCAGGGTCTGCTCGAGTCCTCGGCGTCCGAGCACGCCGCTCGTCGACGCGCCATGAAGGCCGCGACCGACAACGCGTCAGACCTGATCGACGATCTAACGCGCGTCTACAACCAGGCACGGCAGGCCGAGATCACCACCGAGATCATGGAGGTCATCGGTGGAGCCGAGGCCCTGTCCGCCGCAGGCAGAGACTAGCTAGGGAAAGAGACTAGGAGAGACGTTCATGGCCGTAACTGAACAACGACTCGCAGACCGCAAGACCTCGGAGGGCCGCATCCTCGCGGTGACGGGTCCCGTCATCGAGGTGGAGTTCCCCCCCGACGGCCTGCCCGAGATCGGCTTTGCGCTGACGGTAGAGCGCACCATCGGCGGCGACACCGACGTCATCACCGCGGAGGTCTCCCAGCACGTCGGCGAGAGCACGGTACGAGCCGTGTGCCTCAAGAACATCGACGGACTGGTGCGCGGGTCGGTCGTCACCAACACGGGTGCTCCGATCTCCGTTCCAGTCGGCAAGGCGGTCCTCGGACACGTCTACAACGTGCTGGGCGAGCCCGTAGACGACTCGACCCTCCCCGACGACGTCGAGCGCTGGCCCATCCACCGCAACGCACCGAAGTTCGAGGACCTCGAGCCCAAGACCGAGATGTTCGAGACCGGGATCAAGGTCATCGACCTCCTCGAGCCTTACGTGCAGGGTGGAAAGTTCGGGATGTTCGGCGGCGCCGGTGTGGGCAAGACCGTGCTCATTCAGGAGATGATCCACCGTGTCGCCGAGCAACACGGCGGGGTGTCGGTGTTCGCCGGCGTCGGCGAGCGCACCCGAGAGGGCAACGACCTCTGGCTCGAGATGGACGAGTCCGGCGTGCTCGAGAAGACCGCGCTGGTGTTCGGTCCGATGGACGAGCCTCCCGGCGTGCGCCTGCGCGTCGCTCTGAGCGCGCTGACGATGGCCGAGTACTTCCGCGACGTCGAGCACCAGGACGTGCTGCTGTTCATCGACAACATCTTCCGTTTCGTTCAGGCGGGCTCAGAGGTCTCGACTCTGCTCGGCCGCATGCCGTCGGCCGTGGGCTACCAGCCCACGCTGGCCGAGGAGATGGGCGAGCTTCAGGAACGCATCACCTCGACCAAGGGTCGCTCGATCACGTCGCTGCAGGCCATCTACGTGCCGGCCGACGACATCACGGACCCGGCTCCCCACACGACGTTCGCGCACCTCGACGCCACGACGGTGCTCAGCCGCGCGATCTCGGAGCTCGGCATCTATCCCGCCGTCGACCCGCTGGACTCGACCTCTCGCATCCTCGATCCTCGCTACGTGGGCCAAGAGCACTACGACGTCGCGCTGCGCGTCCAGCAGATCCTGCAGCGCTACAACGACCTGCAGGACATCATCGCCATCCTCGGTGTGGACGAGCTCAGCGAAGAGGACAAGCTCACGGTGACGCGCGCCCGCAAGATCCAGCGCTTCCTGAGCCAGCCGTTCTTCGCCGCCGAGCAGTTCACCGGCATCCCCGGCAAGTACGTGCCCGTCGAGGAGACGGTTGAGAGCTTCAAGGCGATCGCCGACGGCGACTACGACCACCTCCCCGAGCAGGCCTTCTATCTGGTCGGCAACATCGAGGAGGCCGAGAAGCAGGCCAAGGAGCTCCAGAGTTAGTGGCCACTCCGATGAGTGTCTCGATCGTGTCTCCCGAGGAGGAGCTGTGGCGAGGCGAGGCCGAGATGGTCATCGCTCGCTCGCCCGAGGGTGAGTTCGCGATTCTGCACGGGCACATTCCGTTCCTTGCGGCATTGGTGCCCGGCCGTGTCTCGGTGGTTTCCGGTAGCGAGCGCGAGGAGTTCTTCGTTTCGGGAGGTTTTCTCGAGGCCTCTAAGTCTCAGGGGCTCGATTCGAAGTCCGAGCAGGGGGACGAGCACGACTATCACGTGATCGTCCTCGCCGACGCCGCCGAGGACCTGCACCACATCGACGTTGCCGAGGCCCGCCGGCGTCTCGAAGAGGCGCAGCGCAAGGCCGAGGATCACGGCGACGACTTGGCGGAGGCGCGGATGCGGATCGAGATGGCGCGGGTCGAGATCGCCGAGTCACGCGGTCAATAGAGCCCGTCGCGATGGATCAGCATGACTTGCGCAACCGAGTGTTTTGCTCGTCATGTGGAGCCTCGGCCTCGCGCCGGCAGGGCGTCGTTCCGATCGGGTGGCAAGAGATGCCGGACGCAAACAATCGCCAACTCTCGCTCTGTCCCGACTGCGTTCGCCGCAATCTCTGGATGATCGAGGCGCGCCTGGACATCGACCCCGGCTCCGGCTTCTAGGTGCACTAGCCGCCCTTTGTTGTTTTCGCCCTTGCGCAACAGGGGAATGCAGAGTACGAGTTTGTGAATTAGTCGCGGGATCGCCGAAGAGAGGGAGGAAGCATGGCCGAAGAGGACAAAGGTCTGATCGACAAGACGCGCGAGAAGGTCGCGGGGGCCGAGGATGTCGTCGCCGGGGTGGTGGCGCCACAACCTGGGACCGCCGGCACGCTGGCCGGCGCGCGTCGCGCGGCCGCGGGGACCGTCGGTGTGGTCGCCGAGGTCACCCGGCCGGACGAGGGCCCGCTCACGGAAGAGTTGAAGGAGGCGGTGGCCGACGTCAAGAAGACGGCCAATCGAAGGACCGCACAGAACAAGCGCTCGGTGAAGAAGAAGACCACCGCGGCGAAGAAGACGGCGCGCAGAAAGACGACGGCCGCTAAGAAGACCGCGCGCAGAAAGACGACGGCCGCTAAGAAGACCGCGCGCAGGAAGGCAACGGGCGCGAAAAAGACCACGCGCAGGAAGGCGACGGGGGCCAAGAAGGCGACCCGCAGGAAGACGACCGCGGCAAGAAGGGCCGCTCGCAGGAAGACCACGGGCGCGAAGAAGACCACGCGCAGGAAGGCGACGGGGGCCAAGAAGGCGACCCGCAAGAAGACGACGGCCCGCAAGAAGCCGACCAGGCGAAAGAAGTCCACGGCAAGAAAGTCGCCGGCCAGAAAGAAGACTTCCGCCCGCAAGAAGCCGGCGGCCCGAAAGAAGACCGCGGCCCGAAAGAAGACCGCGGCCAGAAAGAAGCCGGCGGCCAGAAAGAAGACCGCAGGGCGCAAGAAGACCGCGGCACGTAAAAAGGCCACCGGTCGCAAGAGCACACGACGGCGTTAGAGAGACGAATCGACCCTGGGGCGGCCTCCGGGCCGCCCCTCGTCGTGCCACTACGATGTCAGCCATGAGGTCCTACGTCATCGACGGTCCCTGCCGGCTCTCCGGTGAGGTGCGCATCAGCGGAGCCAAGAACTCGACTCTGAAGCTGATGGTCGCCGCGCTCATGGTCCCGGGAGAGGTCGTCTTGGAGCGCGTCCCGCAGATCACCGACGTCGACCTCATGGCCGAGGTTCTCGAGCAACTGGGCGCGTCGGTGCAGCGAGACGGCAGCCGCCTGGTCATCGACTCTTCGGGCGATCTCTGTGAGGAGGCTCCCTACGAGCTCGTGACGAAGATGCGGGCCTCGATTCAGGTGCTGGGCCCCCTTCTCGCACGACTGGGGCACGCTCGCGTCGCCATGCCCGGCGGAGACGCCATCGGATCGCGCCCGATCGACATGCATCTCCGCGGCCTCGAGCGCATGGGTGCCCGTTTCACGACCGAGCACGGGTACGTCGAGGGGTCCTCCAAGCGGCTACACGGGGTCAACACCCTCCTGGAGTTCCCGTCGGTCGGAGCCACCGAGAACATCCTCATGGCCGCGGTGCTTGCCCGGGGCCGGTCGGTGATCGAGAACGCGGCGCGCGAGCCCGAGATCCAGGATCTTTGCGCGTTCCTCAACAAGGCGGGGGCTCGCATCGAGGGCGTAGGAACGCCCACCATCATCATCGACGGCGTCGACGAGTTGCAGCCGGCCAAGCACGCGATCGTGCCGGATCGCATCGAGGCGGGAACCTACGCAATCGCCGCGGTCGCGACCCAGGGCGATGTCAGGCTTGTGGACTGCGAGCCCGCGCATCTAGAACTGCCGTTGATGAAGCTCGAGGATGCCGGAGCCGAGGTCGACAGAGGTGACGGCCGAGTGCGCGTGCGCATGGAAGGCCGCCCCACCACTCTCGACCTGGTCACGCTGCCGTTTCCCGGCTTTCCCACCGACCTGCAGCCTCCGATGATGGTTCTTCTGAGCCAGGCGCGGGGGTCATCGATCCTGACCGAGAACGTTTTCGAGTCACGATTCCTGTTCGTAGACGAGCTGAATCGAATGGGGGCACACATCCGGGTCGAGGGCCATCACGCCGTCATCCGGGGGGTTGAGCAGCTATCCGGCGCTCCGGTCCGGTCGCCCGATATCAGAGCGGGGGCGGCGTTGGTGCTGGGGGGCCTGTGCGCTGACGGCCGGACCCAGGTGTACGACGCGGGGCATATCGAGCGCGGCTACGAGCGTTTCGTCGACAAGCTGAGCGGCCTGGGCGCGGGTGTGAAGCTCGAGCCCGCCGCTTACTAGCTCACCGCCGCAGCCACAATGACTCTATGAGGAGGTGCGCCCGTCTCGTCGGCGTCCCGCTGGCGATCCTGCTGGCCATCGGTTCGCTCGCGACATCAGCCATAGCGAAACAGAAGAAGGACAACCCCAAGACCAGGCTGCTCGAGGGCACCGTGCGGCTCGTCCCCACCGGTGATGAGCCCACCTCCGTCGCAGGTCTTGGCTCCTACCTTGGTCCGATCGAGCTCACGCCCGCGACGGACGGAATCGTCGTCGCCAACCGCCTTCCGCTCGAGCGCTATCTGCTCGGCCTCGCCGAGGTCCCTCCGGACTGGCCCGCGCAGACGCTCGAAGCGCAGGCGATCGCAGCTCGGACCTACGCACTCAACACACTTGCCCGGCCTCCCGCCGGCGCGGCCGCAACCTACGGCTTCGATATCTGCGCGTCGGTGGAATGCCAGGTGTTCTCGGGGGCGGAGGTCCTGCAACAACCTGACGGTCACCGATGGGCCGAAGCCGTTAGTGCAACCGCGGGCCAGGCGATCCTGTATCAGGGTGAGCCGATCCTCGCGCGCTATCACTCGGTGTCGGGGGGACGAACCTTCGACAACGAGCAGATCTTCACCAGCGAGAGTTCGTATCCCTACTTGAAGGGCGTAAGCAGTCCCACCGAGGATGCTTCGCCCCTCGATCGCTGGGGGGTGATCTTCACGCTCAAAGACCTGCAGAGGATCATCGAACGCCGCGGTCTCTGGACCGGGGGCAAGGGCCGGCTCGAGAGCGTTCGCTCGGTCGCATCCAGCGAGGGGTTCCACTACCCCGATGTCCTGTTCAGCGGAACCAAGGGGAGAGCGCGCATGACCGCCGAGGAGCTGCGCACCATCGTGCGCGACCTTGCCCCCGAGCTGTTCCCCGGGAAATATCCCTCGCTCACGCTGACCGGTCGTTTGCCGGAGACCTTTCCCTCGAACCGGCTCGTCATGAGTACGGTCGACGGCACGGTGCGGGTGGACGGTCGCGGCTGGGGCCACGGGGTGGGTATGTCGCAATGGGGCGCGCACGGTCTTGCTCTCGCAGGTGCGTCGGCCGGCGAGATCCTCGGGCACTATTACACGGACGTCTCGCTGGGAAGGGTCGAAGATCCGGGAACGCTCGACGTGGGGATCGACTGGGGACGCGTCTCCCTCGAGGTCACGGGAGCCTTCGAGATCGTCGATGCGAGCGGAGACACAGTGGTGCGAGCGAGCGTGGGCCGGTGGGGCTTTCGCTGGAATGCCGCGGGCTCCTTGTCGGTGACTCCACCGCGTGGTAGCGACCGGCCACTCTCGGTGCGGTTGCTGAGATCGCCGGCTGCCGTGGAGGTGGGCGAGGCGGCTTTTCTGACGATCGCTCTGTCGAGGCCTGCTCGGGTCACGCCCATCACGATCGACGACGAGACCTCGGACGAGCCGGGCACGGTCCGCGATGCGGGCAGGGCCAGGGTGACGTGGCTGGCGCCCCTCGAGCCGGGGAGTTACTCGGTGCACATCGAGGCCTCGTCGGGCTCCGAGACCGAGCGGTCGGAACCGGTCGAGATCACTGTGACCGGGGCTACTCCGGACGCAGGTGACCAGGGTGTCGAGGCGGCGACCGAGGAGAAGCCCGATCCTCCGGGCGCACCCTGGGGCCTGCTGCTCTTCGCACTCGTCTTCGCGGCCCTTGGAGTCTTTGCAGCAACTAGTACGATTAGGAAATGAGCAAGGCGACGACGGTTGAGGAGCAGGTCAACGAGGCTCTCGAGCTCATCCGTCCTGCCATACAGATGGACGGGGGAGATATTCAGCTCGAGTCGGTCGACGGAAGCACCGTCACGGTGCGACTGTTCGGCACCTGTGAGACGTGCCCGATCTCTCCGGTGACCTTGAAGCACGGCGTCGAACGCATCCTCAAGGAGCGGGTCGATGGCGTCACCGAAGTCGTCGCAATCGAAAGCTAACGCCCCTTCGATGGCAGGCGTCTCCGATCTCGTCGCACGCGCCCTGGGGGGCGAAAGACGGGCGATCGCCCGTCTTATCTCCCTGGTTGAGGACGGCGGCGCCGAACTCGCTCAGGTGATGGACGAGCTCTATCCACATACGGGACGCGCCTACTCGATCGGCATCACCGGGGCCCCGGGATCGGGGAAGTCGACTCTGACCGAGCGTCTGGTCGGACGGATTCGGACCGACGACCTCACCGTCGCGGTGCTGGCGATCGACCCTTCCAGTCCGTTCTCGGGGGGCGCGCTGCTCGGCGACCGGGTTCGCATGCAGAATCACGCGCTCGACACCGGTGTGTTCATTCGTTCGATGGCGACGCGCGGGCATCTCGGCGGACTCTCACTTGCCACTCCCGAGGCCGTGCGCGTGCTCGACGCGGTGGGCAACGACATCGTCGTCATTGAAACCGTCGGAGTTGGCCAGGCCGAGGTCGAGATCACCGATGCATGCGATTCGACCCTGGTCGTCCTCAACCCGGGTTGGGGCGACGCGGTTCAGACCGCCAAGGCAGGCTTGATGGAGATCGCCGATGTGTTCGTGGTGAACAAGGCCGATCGACCCGGAGCCCGCGACACCGTGCGCGAGATCCGGCAGATGCTCGACATGTCCGAGGCCGAGCACAAGCCCGAGGTCGTCCAGACGGTGGCCACGAAGGGCGAGGGTTTCGACGAGCTATGGGCCGCAATCGAGAAGCACCGCAACTACCAGGAGGAGAGGGGTCTGCTCGAGGCGCGCCGCCGCCGGCGCGTCGAACGCGAGATCAAGGAGATCGTGGCCGAGCAATTACGACGTCGGGTCGAGACCGAGGGGAACGACGAGCTCCAGCGCTTGACCGGCGAGGTCGTCGATCGCCTGTGCAATCCCTATCAGGCTGCGGATAGATTGCTGGGAACGCTCGACATCGATCGAAGGCAGGACCCTTAACGGGAGGATCGTCCCTAGCGGCCGGCGCTCTTTGCGAACGCGGCCACCTCATCGAGCCACGCCTCGGGTTCCGAGCGGTAGATGCAGTGGCCGCCGTCGATGACGACGGCGCGGGCACCGTCGAGCGCGGCCAGGAAACGGGTCCGGTCCCGGCCGTTCAGCGCCGATCCCCCTGCGTCGCTCCCGAGTTTGACTCCGACATCCGAGGCGAGGAGCACGAGCGAGGGGACACGGAGCGCACCGGCCAGCGCGACCAGGTCCCAATCCAGCTCCAGGCCGGCGACGGCGCGCACGACCGCGGCGCCGTCACAGCGCAGCACTCCTTCCGCGGCCTCGATGGCGTCGCGGGTGTGCCACCGCGGATTCTGCTCGAGAAGACCGGCAATGAATCCGTCGCGATCGTCTTGGGCGCGCCGAAGGTCGTCCTCGATCAGGGCCGCAAGAAGAGGCCGGTCGACGCTCGCGATTCCCGGGGGTTCCTCGAGCACGACTCGGCGCGCAAGCTGGGGCCGAGCACGTAGCGCGGCGAGGATGCTCAGTGCTCCGAGGGAATGACCGATCAAGAGGTCGATCGGGCCCGGGCCGACGGTCTCGATCAGATCGCCACCCAGATCGTCGAGGCTGCCGCCGCCGCGTGGGCTGTCACCGTGTCCCCTCAGATCGACCGCGACGACGTCCCAACCGTTCTTCGCGAGCCCCGGCCCGATCCGCCACCAGGTGTTCGACCACGCGGTCACGCCGTGGACGAGGATCGCGCGCGCCGGGCTCGGCCGGCGCGCAGCGCTAGAGGGAGGGCCGGCGGCCTCCCACCGTCTGGTCGCCAGCGTTGCCATGGCTCGAACTCTAAGTTAATGCTCCCGCTCAACGGTTTGACCTGGTCAGGAGGGTTGGAGACACGCCCGGGTAGACTCTCCGCCATGGCCGACGACCTGCAAAGACGCTGGAAAGAAAGCTACGAGAGGGCCAAGCTGCGCGACGACGTCGACTTCGACACGTTGTCGAGCATGCCGCTCGAGCCGTTGTACGGGCCGAGGGGGCCGGATGGGGAAGAGATCGAGGTCGATCCCGAGATCGGGGTCCCCGGCGAGTACCCGTTCACGCGTGGGATCTATCCGACCGGCTACCGCGGCCGGCTGTGGACCAAGCGACAGTTCGCGGGCTTCGGCGGCCCGGCCGACACCAACGAGCGCTACAAGTTCCTGATCGACCAGGGTCAGACCGGGCTCTCGGTCGCCTTCGACATGCCGACGCTGATGGGTCGGGACTCGGACGAGCCCCACTCCGAGGGCGAGGTCGGACGCTGCGGGGTTGCGGTCGACAGCCTCGCCGACATGGAGGCGTTGTTCTCGGACATCGATCTCGAGGGCATCAGCACCTCGATGACCATCTCGGGTCCGGCCCCCATGCTCTTCGCGATGTATCTGGCCGCCGCCACCAAGCAGGGCGCGGACATCGCCAAACTGGGGGGCACCTGTCAGACGGACATCCTCAAGGAGTACATCGCGCAGAAGGAGTGGCTGTTTCCTCCCGAGCCACACCTCAGGCTTACCGCCGACATGATGGAGTTCTGCACCACCGACGCGCCCAAGTACTACCCGCTGTCGATCTCCGGGTATCACATACGCGAGGCCGGCTCCACCGCGGTGCAGGAGCTCGCCTTCACGATCGCCTCGGGCTTCGCCCACATCGAGCTGGGACTGCGCCGGGGACTGGACATCGACGCCTTCGCTCCCGGGCTCAGCTTCTTCTTCAACAGCCACGTGGACTTCTTCGAGGAGATCGCCAAGTTCCGGGCCGCGCGCAAGATCTGGGCGCGCTGGCTAAAGGAGCGCTACGGGGCGAAGAAGGACCGCTCGCTGATGCTGAAGTTCCACACCCAGACGGCGGGCGTGTCGCTCACCGGGCAGCAGCCCTACAACAACGTGGTGCGCACCGCGACCGAGGCGCTCGCGGCGGTGTTGGGTGGGACGCAGAGCCTGCACACGAACTCGCTCGACGAGGTGCTCGCTCTGCCAAGCGAGGAGGCCGTCGAGATCGCGCTTCGTACGCAGCAGGTCATCGCCTATGAAACCGGTGCCGCCAACGTCATCGACCCGCTCGGCGGCTCGTGGTTCGTGGAAGAACTCACTGCCAAGACCGAGGACGCGGTCGAGGAGTATTTCGCCAACATCGACGAGATGGGCAACGGTTCGATTCTCGACGGCATGCTCGCCGGGATCGAGGAGGGCTTTTTCCAGCAGGAGATCGCCGATGCGGCGTTCCACTAC
>JBOGWV010000020.1:0-2811 GCA_050693975.1 Actinomycetota bacterium | reverse complement strand
GCCCTCCGGCAACCCCGCAGATGTCGAAGCGCCCGTCCTGGTCGGCGATACGAGCGTGAAACAGAACCTGGAGAAGCAGATCCCCCAAAACCACCTCGAGGTCCTCGCCCGTCTTTCCCGCATCGATCGCGTCGATGACCTCGTAGGCCTCCTCGAGGAGATGAACCTTGAGAGACTCGTGGGTCTGCTCCCGGTCCCAGGGACAACCATCCTCGCTACGCAGGCGAGCCATGACCAAAGCCGCCCCGCCGAGGGCAGCCGAGGCCTCTCGCAGGTTGTGAGCTCCCCTGGCGGCCGTCAGCGCGTCGGGAACCGGCGCCACTCCGGACGAGACCTCGGCCCCCGCACGCGCCAGCTCGATCACACGGGGCGAGCGGGGATCTGCGACCAGAGCCCAACCGTCGCGCGCCGCATCGATGTCATCGTCGAGCTTCCGAGTGTCGACGCCACCGTCACTCAGGCGGGTCATCAGCGGGTGAGCGGGATCCTCGAACAGGACTCGATCGCATGCGAGCAGGCGGTCGAGCTCGTTCAGTGTGAGAGAGCCGGTCTGATCTGATCCCAGCGGCACGACGAGCAACGGCACTTGCGGGGGCTATTCGTCGGTTGGAGGCTGCGCGGGCGGTTCGCCCTCGCCGCCCTTGGGCTCGGGACTCTCCTCGGGTACCTCCGCGCCGGGCACGTCCTCGGCGGTCGCGTCCACCACGCGCTGGGTCTCGAGGTCGAGCTCCCCGTAGCGCGGGTTCACGCGCACGTCCGCATCCTCGTAGGCCTGCGTGATGAACTTCTGGAACTCCTCCTCCTGCTCGGCCCCGGTCAGCTCCTGCGCGATCTGATCGCGCACTTCCTCGAAGGGTTTAACGCGGCGATCGGTTACGCGGATCACGTGGAACCCAAACTGCGACTGGACCGGGCCCGAGACCTCGCCGATGTCGAGCGTGTCCGCCGCCTCCTGAAACTCGGGGACGAGTTCGCCCGGAGCGAAGAAGCCGAGGTCTCCTCCCTTCTTGGCCGATCCGGGGTCGTCGGAGGATTCCTTCGCCAGCTTCGCGAAGAGGGCGTCGATCTCGTCGGGCTTGGCGTTCTGCAACTGCGTTGCGAGATCGGACGCGAGGTCCTGTTTAGCAACGAGGATGTGGCTGGCTCGGGTTTCCTGATAGTCGGCCGCGTTCTTGTCGTAGAAGCTCTGCATCTCGTCTTCATCCGGCTCGAGATCGGAGGAGATCTCCTGGCGCAGCTTGTCCTCGACTATCTGATCGCGAACCAGGTCCTGTAGCTGATCGTCGGTCAGTCCTTGTTGATCGACGGCCTTCTGAAACTCCTCCTCGCTGGGAAAGTCGGCCTTGATTTGATCGAGTGCCTCCGAGATCTCCTGTGAGGAGACCTCGAGGTCGCGCTCCTCGGCCTCCTTGTCCAGCACGTAGCGACGCACGATCTGGGAGAGGTAACCCTGCTGGAACTGCCTGCGCACCGCGTTGGGCTCCTGCTGCGAGGTCAGCTGCTCGTACTGTCCGGTCTCCTCGAAGGTCGCGAGCGCGTCGTCGACCTCGTCGACGGTGATCTTCTTGCCGTCGACCGCGGCCGCGGCGTTTGCGGTAAGGCCACCACCGGCGTCGCCACCGCAGGCCGCAAGGGCCGCCACGGCGGCAACGAATACAGCCATCAATCGGATTTTCATGCTGGCGAGGCTAACTCACGTATCAATTTGGTCACCCACTCGACCACCCCGGTCTCGGGAAGGTTTCGCTCGGGGACCAGCAACGTGGCTCCGTTCGCTCGCCACTCAGCGTCCGGCAACAGCCGCTGGAGCCGTACCTGACGCGAGTCCTCGAGCTCGATCGGCTTGATCCGCAGCATGCGGGCCACCGTAGCGGCCTCGCTGATGCCGTTCGCGATCATCAGCCGGCGCAGCGCGGCGACCTCGAAGAGAGCCTCCACCGGCGCAGGTAGCGGACTGCCGTAACGGTCGGAGAACTCCGCGCGCGCCTCGGTCATGTCCTCGGGATCGTGGGCCGATGCGATCCGCCTGTAGGCCTCGAGCCTCAGGTTCTCGTCGGCGATGTACTTCTTCGGGATGTAGGCCTCGAGCGGCAGGTCGATGCGAACCTCGACATCCTCGGTCCACGGCTCGCCCTTGGCCTCGTCCACCGCGGAGGCGACCAGCTTGACGTAGAGATCGAAGCCCACCTCGGAGATGTGGCCGTGTTGCTCACCCCCGAGCAGGTTGCCTGCACCCCTTATCTCGAGGTCGCGCATCGCGATGCGAAAACCCGAGCCGAGGCCGGTGTGTTCCGAGATCGTCTTGAGGCGCTCGTGGGCCTGCTCGGTCAGCGATCGTTCCGGCGGGAAGAACAGGTACGCGTAGGCACGTTCGTGAGCCCGGCCGACGCGCCCGCGCAATTGATACATCTGCGAAAGGCCGAGCAGGTCGGAGCGCTCGACAACCATCGTGTTGACGGTCGGAATGTCGAGTCCCGACTCGATGATGGTCGTGCATACGAGCACGTTGGTCTTGGCGTCCCCGAACTCCAACATCGCCCGCTCGAGCTCGTGTTCGTTCATCTGCCCGTGAGCCACTCCCACGCGCGCTTCGGGGACGAGGCTCGAGATGCGGCGGGCGATGTGGTTGATGGTTTCGACGCGGTGGTGGACGTAAAAGATCTGACCGTCGCGCAGAAGCTCGCGCCGGATGGCCGAGATCACCACCTCCTCGTCGTACTCGCCCACGTAGGTCATGACCGGGTGCCGGTTCTCGGGAGGCGTGTCGACGATCGACATGTCGCGGATGCCCGACATCGCCATCTCGAGCGT
>JBOGWV010000019.1:0-3624 GCA_050693975.1 Actinomycetota bacterium | reverse complement strand
CCGGATATCAGGCCGTCGAGGTTCGCTCGGACGAGCGCGGCCTGGTCGAGGTCGACGCGCTGCTCGAGGTGCTCGACGAAGACGTGGCCGGGCTGATGCTGACGAACCCCAACACGCTAGGGCTGTTCGAGCGCGACATCGAGCGAATCGCCGCGGCGGTTCACTCCGTCGGTGGACTTCTCTACTACGACGGTGCCAACTTCAACTCGATCGTCGGGGTCGTGCGCCCCGGCGACATGGGCTTCGACATCGTCCACCTGAACCTGCACAAGACCTTCGCTACGCCTCACGGTGGCGGAGGACCGGGGTCGGGCCCACTTGCGGTCACCGAGCGACTGGCTCGTTTCCTGCCGGCTCCCGTCCTCGCGTTCGACGATGGCGCGGAGACCTGGAGCTGGGACCACGATCGTCCCGACTCCATCGGCCGCATCCACAGCTTCCACGGCAACTTCGGCATCAACGTGCGTGCCTACGCGTATCTCCGCTCGCTGGGTCCCGAGGGTCTGCGCCGGGTGGCTGAGCGAGCCGTGCTCAACGCCAACTATCTGCGCGCGCTGGTGTCGGATTCGTTTCCCACCAAGTACCCGGGCGCGTGCATGCATGAATTCGTCGCGACCGCAAAGCCGCTGAAGCAACACGGAATACGGGCGATGGACGTCGCCAAACGCCTCATCGATCTTGGCTATCACCCCCCGACGGTGTACTTCCCGCTGGTCGTCGAGGAGGCCCTGATGGTCGAACCGACGGAGACGGAATCCAAGGAGACCATCGATGGGCTTGCAGTCGCGCTGAACCGCATCGCGGTCGAAGCCGCCCAGGATCCGGAGCTGCTGCACGACGCGCCCGTCACAACTCCCGTGCGACGACCCGACGAGGCGCGTGCTGCTCGCCAGCTGATGGTCCGCTGGCCCGCGAGCTAACGCGCTCGCCGAAGGTGGGGGTCGCCGACTCGCGGTCCGGGCGCAGCTATCTGTCACAACCGGGTGGTCAAGGGCCCGGTGACGGGCCGAGCCCCTGGGTCCAGGCCCTCAAGCTGGTCGTCTTCTCCAGGATCGTCTACTTCGCCGTCGCCTACCTTGCGATCTCGTTCCTCGCGACGACCGAGGGGTCGTCGAGCGTCGGCGTCCTCGACATGTGGAAGCGCTGGGACGCCGCGCACTTCTTACAGGTCGCCGAGTTCGGCTACACCGATCTCCGATCGGATCCACACGCCACCGCTTTCTTCCCCTTGTTCCCGTTGCTCGTACGCGCCCTGACCTCGATCGGAATTGCACCCGCGCTCGCCGGCCTGATGATCACGGCGGCGGCGAGCGTGGTTGCGGTCGCTTACCTCTATCGCCTCGCTCAGGAAGAGCTCGGGGGCGACGCGGGACGCCGGGCCGCGCTGTACCTGCTGTTCTTCCCGACCGCGGTGTTCCTGGTCGCGCCATACAGCGAGGCTTTGTTCCTCGCCGGTGCGATCCCCGCCTTCTACTATGCCCGTCGTGGGCGATGGCTCGCGGCGGGAGCGTTTGCAGCGGTCGGGATGGGAGCGCGCGCCGCCGGGGGGTTCCTGTTGGTGGGCTTGCTGTTCGAATTCCTGCGACGAAGGGACTTCAGGCGCGCCTCGGTGCTGAGCGCCCTCGGAGCCGGCGCCGTCGCGCTACTGCCGCTTCTGGCGTTTGGGGTCTACCTCGCGCAGATCAAGGGAGACCCCCTCTACTTCTTCACCGACCAGCGCCTGGGTTGGGGCCGCGAGCTCTCCACTCCAGTCGAGGCGCTGAGCAATACGTGGAACGCCACCAGGTCGGCGGCGGGAGAGGGATCGTTGACGAACTTCATCATCGGATGGCGTGTCGAGATCGTCGCCGCGGTGATGGGATTGGGGGCGGTCGGTTGGGCCCTGATCAAACGCGAGTGGGGATACGCGGCGTTCATGGGAACGTTGCTTGCCGCGCTCGCGACCAGCACCATCTACCTCAGTATCCCCCGCATGCTGCTGACGATGTTTCCGATCGTGCTGTTCATGGCGGGGTGGACTCGCGGCGACGGGCGCCGCCACGAGTTGGTTTTGCTTACTTTCGCGTCGATTGCGATGTTGGGGACGGCGGTTTTCGTCAGTCGATCCTGGTTCTTTTAGACGCCGAAAACTGATTCCATATCCGTGAATTCCCAAGAATCGGTCCGCGAGGCTCTCGTTGTCTCTGGGCAGGGCGGTCGGAAGGTCATGGACAAGGAGAGGACTGCGGTGAAGTCGCGCAAACTCACGATTCCGCTTTTCAGTTTTGCAGTGGCGCTCACCCTCGTGGCAGGGGCCGTTGTGTGGTCGCTACCGACGACGGCCCAGACCGGCGGTGAACCGAAGGCTCAGGCGTGCGACGCCTCGACTGCCGAACACGAGGATCTCTACGCCGAGCAGATAAACAAGGACCGAATCGGCTACGGGCTCGAGCCGGGGAACGCGACGGTGCCGGGACCCACCATCGAGATGACCGAGGGCGACTGCCTCGCCGTGACCCTGCACAACAACACCAACAGGAAACTGTCCCTCCACACCCACGGCGTCGACTACACGGTCGCGAGCGACGGTACCCCGCTGAACTCGAGCTGTGTGCGGGGCGGCAAGTCGCGCACCTACGTCTGGCAGGCCCACTCCAAATCGATACGCGACGACGGCACCATCGAGCCGGGCTCCGCGGGCTACTGGCACTACCACGACCACTGTCGCGGGAGTGATCACGGCACCGGTGGTGTGTACAAGGGTCTGTTCGGTGCTCTCATCGTGAGAGCACCCGACGATCCGGTTCCCGATGTGGAACCGTGCGTGCTGGTCATGATCGGTACCACGTTCGGCCTCAAGCGGGCGCCAAACACCCCGCTGTGTGAGGCCAATCTCGGCCAGCGCGCCGAGTTCGTCGTTATCGCCCACGGCGATCTGTTTCACACCTTCCACCTCCACGGCCATCGCTGGGCGGACACGCGCAGCGGCTCGCTCGAGTCCGCGAGCGACCCCTCGCGCGTGATCGACAACAAGACAACGGGCCCCGCTGACTCGTTCGGCTTTCAGGTAATAGCGGGGGAGCGCGTGGGACCGGGCGCATGGATGTACCACTGTCACGTGCAGAACCATTCAGACTTGGGAATGTCCGGCATCTTCCTCGTACGCAACGCGGACGGGTCCATGCCGGACGGAGCGCAAGACGCACTGGATAAGTTCGAGGGGCACCACAGCCACTAACGATGGGGGAGACATGAACCGACGCCGCGCAGTCATCGCAGGTTGTGCAGCCATGATTCTCATGGCCGGAGCGATCGGGCAAGCGGCGGGCGCGCCGACCACTCTGGACCGGACCATCGTCGGCACCGAGGAGCCGAAGACGCTCGCCTTCGGACCGGGAGACGCGCGGGTAACGAGATCGCTCGACTGGGAGGAGACCGCGGGCAAAGGCCGGCCGCTCGCCGGCTTCAAGCAGATCAGCGACGTTCACGTGGTCGACGAAGAGTCGCCGGGCCGCGTCGAGTATCTCGACGTCTGCGGCAGCGAGTTCAGAAGTGCCTACCGCGTCCAGGAGGCCGCCTCGACCCAGGTCGGGAACTCGATGCTGAAGCGGCTCAACAAGATCAAGTCGGGCCCTGCGACGGGAG
>JBOGWV010000018.1:0-18554 GCA_050693975.1 Actinomycetota bacterium | reverse complement strand
GTGCTGCCCAGCGCCCGCGAAGGCAACCGAGATGATCTCGGCCTTGGCGCCGCGACCCATCAGGTAGACACCCGGGTACTTCATCGTCACCTTGGAGCCGAGGTTGCCGTCGATCCACTCGACCGTGGCGCCCTCTTCGGCGACCGCCCGCTTCGTAACGAGGTTGTAGACGTTGTTCGACCAGTTCTGGATCGTCGTGTACCGGGCCCGGGCGTGGTCCTTGACGATGATCTCGACCACGGCCGAGTGCAGGGAGTCGCTCGAGTAGATGGGGGCGGAGCAGCCCTCGACGTAGTGCACCCACGAGCCGGGCTCGCAGATGATCATCGTCCGCTCGAACTGGCCCATGTTCTCCTGGTTGATCCGGAAGTAGGCCTGCAGCGGAATCTCGACCTCGATACCAGGGGGCACGTAGATGAACGAGCCACCCGACCACACCGCGGTGTTGAGTGCGGAGAACTTGTTGTCCGCTGCGGGAATGACCGTGGCGAAGTACTGCTTGACGATGTCCTCGTGCTCACGAAGAGCGGTGTCCATGTCGCAGAAGATGATGCCGCGCTTCTCGAGCTCTTCCTGGGTCTTGTGGTACACGACCTCGGACTCGTACTGCGCGGTGACGCCGCCGAGGTAGTTCTTCTCGGCCTCGGGGATACCGAGCTTGTCCCACGTCGCCTTGATGTCCTCGGGCATGTCGTCCCAGGACTTCACCTGGTTCATGGGCTTGATGTAGTAGTAGATGTCGTCGAAGTTGATCCCCGACAGATCCGCTCCCCAGGTGGGCATCGGCTTGCGATAGAAGACGTCGAGTGCCTTGTGGCGGATCTTCCGCATCCAGTCGGGCTCGCCCTTACGGTCCGACATCATGTCGATGACCTCGTGCGACAGACCCTTCTCGGGCGCCTCGTCGTATGAGGTCGCGTCGTGCCAGCCGTATTTGTAGTCGCCCTTTATCTGGCGAACCTGCTCGTTTTCTTGCTGGACCTTCAGGTCTTCAGTCTCTGTTGCCACTACGGGAGACCCCCTCTAAAGCAATGGTCGGGTCTTTCGGACGCTGCCATGAGCGTCATCGCTCAGTGACGAGTGCCTCCACCCTAACAGTTAGGTCTACCTAACCCAACCTTGACCCAACCTTGGAGTGACGACATTTGCCCTGCTCACAGAGCTTAAAACACAAAATCGAGCCCGATGTTCCCGGGGCAGGGGGCGAGGACGGACGGGTCCGCCGCAGCGGGGGCCTAGGACCGGCGCCGGACAGGAGCGGCGGCCGGGTCCACGGGTGGCGCGGACATGTCCACGTCCTCGGTGACCTCCTCAGCGTGGAAACCCGGGCCCTGCCCGATCACCTGGAAGGTCTCGGCGGCGCCATAGCCGGCCTTCTGCCCGACCTCGGCGAAGCGCTCCCTCATCCAGCTACCGATGCGCTCGGCGTCCTCGCCCACCTGGCTCTGGTGGCACAGCAAGGCCTCGATCTTGCGATCGATCGTGGTCGAGATGTCCTCGGCGTGGGGGCGCTCGCCGGGGCCCATGATCCAGAGCTCTCGCAGGCCGCGCCACGGCTGCAGGCCCTCGGTGAGCAACTCGGGAAAGTGCCCCGGTGTGGTTCCCGCGGTCAAGGTCACGTCCAGGGAGGCCTGACCGATGGCTCGATGGTCGGGGTGGTTGACGAAGTCGCCGATCACCGGCGTGGGGTCCATCACGACGTAGCGATGCGGCCGGTACTGACGGAAGACGCGGGCGATGTCCTTACGTAGCTCGAGCGAGTGCTGAACGTAGCCGTCCTGGTAGTCGAGCCACACCAACTCTTTTGCTCCGATGATGTCGGCGGCGCGCTGGCTCTCCTCCTTGCGCAGGTCGGCCAGGTTGGCACCCATCAGACCTTGGTCCTGCGTACCGGTCGAGCCGTCGGTCACGATGCACATCGTCACCTCGGCCCCCTCGTCCGCCCACTTGGCGAGCGTGCCGGCACACCCGAACTCGAGATCGTCCGGATGAGCGGATACCGCCAGAACCCTCATTCCGCTCTCCTTAGCGCGATCGTCGAGACGATCGCTTGGTCATCCGGATGAGCGGAAACGCTGAGAACTCTCATTGAGGCTCGTCCTCTCTGTTGCTCAGGCCGTCCTCAGGATGAGGAGGTCGGTCGGCGCGTGATGGCTGATCCGGTGGGGCACGTTGCCCAGCTTGAAACGCTTCGCCCCGGTCATGCCTACGCTTCCAACCACCACCATCTCGAAATCTTCCTCTTTTGCTATCGAGATAAGGACCTCGGCCGCCGAGCCCTTGACCGTGCGGACCTCGGCATCGACATCGTGCTTGGCGGCGTGCTCCTCCGAGCGCTCCAGAACGTCTTGGGCCTGCGCCGCGCCCGCGATGCGCCAGCGGAACTCGTCGGGCACGTCACGCAAGGAGCGATCGGCGTCCCATTGCGCGCTGATGCTCCCGGCGCTCGCGGCCATTCGCTCGAGCTCGGCGTCGGAGGGCGGATCGTAGGCACACACGATCAGCAGGTGCGCTCCGAGGGCGGCGGCGAGATCCGCGGCCCGGTCCACCGCCGACATGGCGGTCTCCGATCCGTCGGTCCCGACCATGATTCTCAAATATTTGTCGACTTGCTTGGGAGGGGGATCCGTCTTCACGATCAACAAATCGGTAGTCGAGGAGTGGCTCACCTTATTGGGCACGTTCCCTAGCATGAAGCGTCGCGTCCCACTCATCCCCACGCTGCCCACCACGAGCAGAGAGCCGGGCTTCGATTCCGCTGCGTCGATCAGCGCGTCGACCGGGTTGCCCTTCACCACCTCGACCTCGGCCCCGTACGAGTCACCGAGCTCAACCAGCGATTCACCAGGATCAGAGCCGGCGTGGACAAGGATCAATGGAGTCGAGAGAGCTTTCGCCAGAGAGGCTGCGCGGTCGGTGGCCACCTTGGCCGTGCTGCTGAGATCCGTTCCCGCAACGATCCGCTCGTACATCGAATCCCCTTTGAGTGCTCGGGCTATCCGCTTCGCTCCGACAAATTTCGCACCGCCAACGTGCAGCGTGACACGGCGACCTGCTTGCCGTCCTCGCCCACAATGTCAATGTTCCACACGTGGACGCTGCGTCCTTTGCGCACCGGTGTGGCGGTGGCCGTCACCGTACCCAGGCTCTTGGCTCGCAAGTGGGTGATGTTCAAATCGACACCGACGGCGAACTGGGTAGCCGGGTCACAGTTCAGATAGGCACCCATCGAGGCGGCACTCTCCGCGATAACGGCCGACGCGCCTCCATGCAGGAGGCCCATGGGTTGGTGCACGACGGGGGTGACATCCATCTCGAGCACGACTCGGTCCGGGGTCACCTCGAGAGCACGGATGCCCAGAGATTCGTGGATGGTGTTTTCGTAGATAAGCCCAGGCGGGAGGTTGTTCATGCATCGGGATGCTACTTGCCCGGCGAGCGAGCCCCTGAGTGCTCAGTCGTCGAGGCGAATGTCGGGCTCTTCCGGCGATCCCTTCGAGGATCGCTTCTTCTTGTACATCGCCGCGTCCGCAGCATTCAGGAGCTCCTCGGGCGTGACGCCGTCCCGCCCGTACAGCGCCACGCCGGCGCTGACGCTCAAATTCGGCTCGATCGCGCGCGACTCTTCGACCAGCGCGTCCCCAAAGCGCTCGATCATCTTGAAGGCGCCGGTTCGATCCGCGTCACGCAACACGACCGCGAACTCGTCGCCGCCGTAGCGGGCCACGCAATCGGTGGCCCGCACGGCCGCTCGCAGCGCTCTGGCAACCGCCTGAATCGAGGCCGATCCGGTGGTATGCCCAAAGGTGTCGTTAATCGTCTTTAGGTCGTCCAAATCGAAGATGAGGAGCGCGAACGGAGTCCCTTTCGACTCGAGCTCGAACAGGGTGTCGTACAGACGGCCGACGTTGGCGACCTGCGTCAGCGGGTCGATGCCGGCCAGCTCCTTGAGGTGTGCATGCGCCGTGAAGTGAGTCTCGATGAGGATTCCGGCGAGCACTGCGAGGGGACCGTAGAGGGCGAAGCGACTGGCGACGTCGTCGAGCGGGACAACGGCGAAGGCGAAGGCTGCGCCGACGAGCAGGAGGCTGGCGAGCCTCCGGGCGAACGCCCGCTCCAGGACCTTGTTGAGCCGCTCGGCGAGGGATCGCTCGTCAGAACGCTGAACCACCTGAACTCCGAACACTCCCCGAGCCGTATGCCCCATCGCCGCCGTCCTTGTCGTCGTGCATCTCGTCCGCTCACGCCGTTTGGCTCTAGTCCTCCTAGCCCGTTATGACTAGTTATCTGGTCTTCGGCAGGTCGCTTCAAGTTCTTGAGGGATTTCATGCGACGGCTCAGCGAGAGTTGTCCAGGGGGCAGACCGCCCGGATATCGGACTTGCGAACCTGCATGAACTCGGCGCGCTCCCCAACCTGTTGCCCCGTGAGGGTCGTGATCGTGGCCTGAGTCACAGGGATGAACAGGCGATGATCACGCATGACCGACTCCCAGGCCTCGGAGAAGCGGCCGAGCTCGGGAGCCAGGTAGATCGTGGCGGAGATGCGACAGGCGTCGAGCAGCAACGAAACCGCGACGGAGTCGAGGTCGACGCGCTCATCTTGATCCTGAGATGGGGTGACGGTGTTCATGCCCTCTTATCGGCACGCCTCACCGGCGGTTGACTCGCCGATTCGGTTCTTGACCGTCGATGGGCCCCTCTGAGAGCATCGGCGCGAACCGGGCAGACCAGGCTAAGGAGACAGAGAATGAAGAACATGATCGACGAGTTCAAGGAGTTCGCCCTAAAGGGCAACCTCATCGAGATCGCGGTGGCGTTCATTCTCGGCCTGGCCTTCAGCGCGGTGGTAACGGCGCTGGTCAACGGAGTGTTCCTCCAGATAATTGCTGCCATCGTGGGCCAGCCGAGCTTCGATCAGCTCTCCATCAACCTCAACGACACGCCCATTCTCTATGGAAGCTTCCTGACGGCGCTGCTCAACTTCCTGCTGGTGGCCTTCGTCCTGTTCCTGGTCGTCAAGGCCGTCAACCGGCTGCAGCGCCCGGCCGAAGAGCCACCGGCACCCGCGACCCGCAACTGCCCCTTCTGCTTCACCGCCATTCAGGCCGCGGCGACGCGCTGCAGTGCGTGCACCAGCGAGGTAGTGCCGACCGAGGGCCCGAGAACCGTCTAAGGAAGTAGCGTCACCGGGATCTCGACCGGGAACATGTCGGAGCCGTCCTCGGCGGACTGCTCGAACACGATGATGGTTGCCTCCGTCGGCTCGTCGACCTTGAAGGACACCTTCTTCCGATAGTCGCCCCTGCACCCGGTCCCGCAGGTCGCGGTCGCAAAGGACTCGGCCAGGACGTTCCCGTCCGCATCCTCGATGCGAATCGAGACGTTCGCCTCGAACACGTTTGCGGTGCCCGAGATCGTGACGGGGCCGGCCACCTCGTCACCGGAACGAGGTCGATCGACAGTGATCGCCGGCGCGATGTCCTCGAAGTCGGCGCGCGTCAGGGGCTTGGAGATCACAAGTCCTTCGTCAGAGAACACCTTCACGAGCTTGCCATCCAGCTTGAAAGCGACCCGTTGCACGGTCGGAAACTGCGTGAGCGTAAAGGTGACCTGGCCCAGCCTCATCCCCATCGACGCAGTCCCGCCACCCTCTTCGAAGGAGGACGACAGATCAACCGTGGCGGTGCCGTTTTCGATGGTGAGCCCGTTCAGGGTCACGTCGTCGGGGATGGCGGTCGCGAGCTTGCCCGAGCCCGCAGGGGGGCCGGCCATCAGGGCCTCGAGGGCGGCGGTGCCGACCTTCGGGGTCGACTCCTGGGTCACGGTGATGAACGTTAGTCGGTTGCCGCTGCCCTTTGCGTACCAGAGCTCGAAGGAGACCTGGCTCGAGTCTTCCGCCTCGACCTCCGACGGCGAGGGACTCTCACTCGCCTCGTCGGGGGACGACGTGTCCTTGTCGGCGGTGGAGTCGCCGGAAGCACCTCCAGTCGAAGACGAGGGCGACTCTTCGCTGCAGGCGCCGAGCAGCAAAAGTGCGGCCGCACAAAGCAGTGCGGCGATGCGAACCGGCAGGACCTTCATTTCGCTCACTCCGTTTCGTGACGGGACCCAAGGTGGACCCCTCTATGCCATCTGACGAGTTGAGGCCGAAAAGGGTTGCCGCGGAGCGCGATCCCGGGTACCCCTGTCCTGCCCTCGACGTGGGAAAGTAAGCCCGTGCAGGTCGACAATCAAGCTGTGCAGTCCCACCCGCAGCTCGCTCCCCCGCCGCCCAGCCCGGTATGGGAGATCCCCCTGCGCGTGACCTTCTATAACCGGATGATCGCGTTTCTGCGAGCCCTGATCCCGGTTCTGACCGGCTTGGCGATCGTGGTTGCGGTGATCGTGGAATCGCTGCGCGCAGACGGCTCTCTCGACGGCCGCATCGTGCTCCTGGTTTCCGGGTGGCATCTGGGCGCGGCGATGTTGTGTCTCGGCCTGCTCATGATGCGCACTGCTTTCGTGCGCAGAGCTCATTTGGCCGTCGATCCCGATGGTTTGACGATCCATCAAAGCGGAATCTTGAAACGCCCACTCCGTTTCCCTCAGGGCGACATCAGGGTCGCGGCGATTGACGCGACCGTGCCGCCCCGCCAGTTCCGCATAGGTCTCCGCGACCACCGTCGCTTCCCAGTGTCGGCTCCTCCCGGATATCAGGGCCCGCCCCTTCCAGAATGGCTCTACTCCCGAGTCGGAGGTTCCCCCTTCCCCCTGATCAGCCACCTTGGCGACCCGCCGAATGTGCTGCTCATGTTCAACCGTCCCGTCCCGGTGGACAACGCGCGCAGAACCCTGAAGATCCTCGCGGCGAAGGGACCGATCCACGTGGTGCGGCCGCGCCAGGAGACGCACGGTCTCATGCTGCGCGTTACCGACCCTGAGCAGGCCCGCCGCGCATTTCACCAGCACGAGCTCCTCGGCGACGTAACCACGCGCGACGTCCTGGCGGTGAGCCCCGGCCAAGCTCAGTACGAGCGCGCTCGCACCTACAACACACGGGCCAACCTCCTCGTCGCCGGGCTCATAGTCCTGAACGTGGGCGGCCCGATGCTGGTCGAGGGGGTGGGTCCCGCGGACGAGGCCGCACTCACGGCGCCCGGCTCCTCGGCAAGCGCCCCGGGCCCATAACCGCGATCATTACCTCGTGACGAGCTCATCGGACGACCTCTACGCGCTGCCGCTCAGCGAGTTCACCGCGGCGCGCAATGCACTGGCCGCGAGCCTCAAGAAGGAGGGCGACGCCGACGCCGCGTCCGCGGTCAAGACGCTGAAGAAACCCTCGATAACCGCGTGGGCCATCAACCAGGTTGCTCGTTCGCATAGCAAAGAGGTCGAGTCTCTGCTCGAAGCCGGTGAGCAATTGATGAGCGCGCAGGGCGCGCTGCTGGCGGGCTCCGACCCGAGCGCGCTACGAGAGGCGACGCGGCGACGACGCGAGCTTGTTAAGTCGCTGACCGATCACGCGACCGACGTTCTCGAGGAGGCGGGCACCGCCGCGAGCCGGACGCACCAGGACAGGATCAACGCGACGCTGCTGAACGCGGCCGTTGACGAAGAGGGCCGGCGATTGCTGGCATCCGGCACGCTCACCGACGACGTCGGAGCAAGCGAGGACTTGGGTGGCGCGTGGGCGACCGACGCCGTGGTCGATTTCGACGAGCGCCCCGCCAAAGAGGTCAGAGCCGCTCGCAAAGAGGCCGAGCGCCTTGCCAAAGAAGCGGACGACGCGGAGGCGTTTGCCGGCGAGATGGCTCAGGAGGCCGATGCCGCTCGACGCGCGGCCGATCAAGCAATGCAGACCGCGTCGGATGCCCGGCGGGCGGCGCTACAGGCCAGGAAGCGCGCGAACGACGCCCGGCACCGTCTTTAACAAGACCGCGCCGGGCGCCAGTGCGCCTTCAGAACAGTGGGTCGGGCACCAGGCTGGCGGTGCTTACCGGGCCCGCCAGTTCCTGCATGCGAGAGATGGTCGTTCCCGCGATGAACGCCGGGAGGTAGTCGGTGCCGACTACCAGGTGAGTGAGGTTGCCCGCGGCCGCTCCGGTCGCGTTGCGAACCGCAGATCCTGAGTCTCCGGGCGACGCGGCCCCATCCCATCCATAAGCCTGGGTTGGGTCGTTGGTGTCGCCCGGACCCGTGTAGGTCACCACTCCGGCACGCGGTGTACCTCCGGTCCCGATCACCAGGCCGTGGCCGGAGTGAACGACTGCGTCCCCGACCACCGGGTTCGCGGCTCCCGTCGGACCGGCCCAGTGGGCCATCGACGGGTTCACGTACTGCTGCATTGCGGGATAGATGTTGATCAGCGCAAAGTCGTCACCGATTCCGTTGTTGCGGCTGAGGCCAACCGTCCCGATGGCCATGAGCACTCCGGGGGCCGCCACGATCGTGACCTCGTCGCCGACATTCGCGCAGTGTCCCGCCGTGCCGATCTGGGTGTTGCCGCCGAACACGAAGTTGGTGGTGCAGCCGGCCGGGAACAGAATCCAAGAACCCGGACGGATGCCTGTGAAAGCCAGACCGCTGGCCGGTATGTCGAGGTCCACACCCGCGGGAATGGGCACGCTCTTGCCCTTCTTGCCGGCCGCCACCACCTTGCTGTGAAGCTCGGATGTGTACCAGGCCGGGACCTCTTCCTTGAGCTCGACCGCGTAGGTTCCGTCGCCGCGCGGGATGGCGCCGTCGGGAAGCTTGGAAGCTTGGGCTCCTGCAAACGAGGTTGGTAGCAGCATCATTGCTGCGAGCGCCGCCACCAGGAGAGACTTCAATCGCATCTGCGCTCCTTTGAGCCGAGGACGATCCCACGGGACCATGGGTTTTAGGTGCGAAAGAACATTTCGCCCCGTCTGTCCGGAATTCCTGCCGGCTACCTACCCAGGGCAAAGCGGTTCAAGCAGTACAAAAGTCCGATAACCCCAGATTTTGCAGCCATGTTGCTTTGCGGTCCGGCCGAGCCCGTCCCGCGCTCGTGGGGTTCAGCCCCCGTGACGCATCGGGACGGTGTTGCCCTCCGGCGGGATGGGGTGCTCTTTGAGCATGCGGGCGAGGTGCACCACGTTGTGCGACATCCACGAGGCGGTCTTCTGGGTGTAGGCACTGGACCAACCATCGGCCTCGATGAACGACGGGCCAGGCCCCGCGTCCCCCAGCCAGTAGGTGTCGGCGTTGGGTGGGATCGTGCAGCCGAGGTGCGAGAGGTTGAACAGCGTGGTGGACGCCGCGTCGTGCGCGCCGTCCTCGTTGCCGGTGACGACCACGCCCGCGACCGTGTTGTACAAGGGGTACTGGCCGACCTCGTTCGTGGAGTTGTAAGTCCCGTCGAGGCGCTCGATCACGAGCTGGCAGACGCTCGATCGCACCCCGAACCAGATGGGCGTCCCGATGATCAGGATGTCGGCCGCGATCACCTTGTCGAGGATCTGGGGCCACTCGTCGCCATCACCCTCGTCCGAGCTCACCCCAAAGGGAACGTTGTAGTCGACGATCCTGACGGTTTCGCAGCCGACGTCAAGCTCCTCGAGATGTTCGATGACGTGGTCCATCAGCGCCTGGGTGTTCGAGACCTCAGGTGACCTCTTGAGCGTGCAGTTCAGCAACACCGCCGAGAGTTGCATTCATGCCTCCTTGCCAGGTCGGAACCCAATGTGTTGCTAGGTCTGCGTTTTGCGGAAACGTGCCAGCAACCCCGAGCTATGCCGTCCGGCGCGCTCCCTGTTGTCCTCGACCGCGGCACGCGCGTCGGAGTCCTGATCGGCCGTCATCTCCGTCTCGAGGACCTCGTGGCGCCTCACGAAGGTGCCGACCGAAGCCTGGATGATGGCAGCGGCCGGCAACGCAAGGAACGCGCCGATGGGGCCCGCAAGGCTGCCTCCCGCAATCGCAGATCCGATGGCGATCGCGGGATGAAGTTGCATCGTGTGCTTGGTGATCCTCGGGCTCAGCGCGTAGTTCTCGATCTGCTGGTAGACGAGGATGTAGATGAGGATCACGACCGCGTCCACGGGATCGTTGAGCAGCGCGACGAGAACCGGCAGGATCGAGGCAATGTAGGTGCCGACGACCGGAACGAACTGCGAGAACAGACCCGACCACAGGGCCAGCGGCAGTGCGAAGGGGACGCCGAGGATCCTGAGAAGGATGTAGAGCAAACCCCCGTTGATGATGGCCAGCAACAGGCGGGAGTAGAAGTAAGCGCCGGACTTGTCGACGGCTATCTCCCAGGTGGTGAGCACCTCTCGCTGGCGTCGAGCCGGCAGCAGAGAGCACAGGCTCCGGCGGACCTTCGGCGCGTCGGCCACCAGGTAGAAGGTGAACAACAAGATGGTGAGAAGCCGGAACAACCCGGTAATCACTGCGGCTCCGAAGCCCAGCAGGTTGCCCGCCACGTCGGCACCGTAGGTTGACAGCGCGTCCTCGATGTTCTCGGCCTGGGCGGCCGCCCTGGTGGTGGTCAGGTCTATCCCAAACCAGTCGTTGGCCCGTTGCGAGATGGTATCGAGGTAACCGGGGACGTTGGCGACCAGCGCGCTTATCTGCTCGATCAGCAAGGGAACCATCGAAACCAGCAGCAGGATCCCGATGAGGATGACTCCGATGAGAATGAGCGCGGTGGCGGCGCCGCGGCGCCAACCGTGCGCAGCCAGGAAGTTGACCGCGGGCTCGATCGCAAAAGACAGGAACAGCGAAACGATGACCAAGAAGACCAGGCCGCGCACCCTCTCGATCCCCAGGAACAGTAGGTACGCCCCCACGACGTAGAGAATGATCGTGACCAGGAGCTTGGGAATCCAGGGGGGCATGTGCGAGCTCGGTCGCTCCGGTTGGATCACCTCAGACTCATTCGGCTGTGGTGCAGTGCCCATCGGCCCTCCCGCGGCTGCTCGCCTTGACGTTCAGCGTACTTGGAGCCGCGCCGTCTCACCCGGAGCGAAGCGGGTCGGACGCGGCCGATTGATGGCTCGGAAGGCGTGGCGGATGGCGCTCGCTCGGGGGTAGGTTCACAAGGTGAACATCGGGTCTCTAGCGACAACCCAGGTCTTGATCGTCGGCCCCCGACACACGCTGGCGCAGGCGGCCCGCATGATGTTCGAGCGACGCAGCGGCTCGGCCCTGGTCACCGACGACATGGAGGGTCCGGGGATCATCACCGAACGCGATCTCTTGCGGGCCGTCGCCGAAGGGGTCGACCTCGCCTCCACGCCCGTCGAGAACTACATGACCGCCAACGCGATCACCGCATCAGCCTCTTGGGACGCCGAGAAGGCCGCGCGCCTCATGCTCGAACGCGGCTTCCGCCACCTGGTCGTCATCGACGATCGCGGCCGCATCGAGGGCATCCTCTCGATCAGGGACCTGATCAAGGCGCTGCTGGACTGACTCGCTCAAGTTGATGAAGGCCATGGGTCCTCCCGTGGGCCCCATCTGAAGCCCGGGTTTGACCCTCGAGGGGTGCTTGGCATTGTCGCTGAGCGCCTTTAACACAGGGGGATAACGTCATCAGTTTTCGCCCGGTTGAGGAAATCAGTCACCAGCGCCGGGGATAGTGCTCATCGATTCTCTTCGTACGTCCACGACGTTCTTGCTGCGTTCCACTCCCTAGTCCGTCACTTCGAAACTCCACAGAGCGGAAGAACCTGGTCGGCCTCTATTGTTCAGACGGTGGGAGCGTCGGGTGCCTGTTGCGGGCGGAGCCGGCGCAAGGTGTTGCCGATGGTGGCCAGAGGGTTGAAGCCGACCGTGCGATAGGAGATCGCATCCACGGGAACTCCGTATACGGATAGCGCCTCAACCGCCGCGCTCTGATCCCAGTCGTACGTCCTCTGGATCACGAACAAGTGGCGGGGGTAGGCGAATTGGGCTCTGAAGCCCTTGGAGCCGGGGATGACCTTGCCCCACAAGGAAACCTCGCCGACGACTCTTATCGCCAGTCCGGTGAGCATCTGGCGCCTTAGGTGCATGAGATCACGGGCCGCGTAGATTCCGCACCGGCACCTCTCGCCTGGGGCCTCGTGCATGTCGGTGCGCATGCCGGACACGAAGCGATAGCGCTTGTCGATCCCGCCTCGTTTGATTACGGGACAGCGTGCCTCGAAGCGTTTGTCCGGAGCCCACAAATGGCCGCCGCCTGACAACGAGTGGAGAAGACCTTCTTTCTTGTCGAGGCACCAGTAACGCCACCCGACGATCGGTTCGATTGCGTCGGGTACTTCGAACGAGGTCACGCGGGAACGGGATCTTTAGCGGGGGTCTCGACGGGAGCGGGCCGGCGTTCGGGCTCTCGAACTGGCTCCTGTGCGGGCTCGACGACGATCGCGGGCTCTTCCTTGCCGGTGTTCATACGACGTTCCTCCTGTAGGTCGCCTCCGTTGACTGCGGAGAGTGCGCCTAGTCCCCATTCAAGCACCAGACGCAAAGTTTCTTTACCCCTCTGGGGGTGGTCTTCTCGCGGAACTCCTCGATTTCCTGCGGTTGATGCACTTTGGCACCGAGTGACGCTCTAGCGAGGCAAAGGCTTGGCGGATGCTTCGGGCACAAACGCCTCCCCCGCGACTGCCATCACGATCTCGTCCTCGAGGGCTTTGGGCTCGTCGCGAGCCAGGATCGCGAACTCTGCGATGCCCCCTTTCCGCAGCCTGACCCAACCGGCCAGAGCCGAGTCTCCGCTCCAGATCGTGCCGGTCTTGGCGTGCGCATCGAGGCCGGGCAGCCTGCCCTCGAGGGTGCCTTCGCCCGGCGAGGGCAGGACGCGATAAAGCGAGCGCCCCCACGGCCGGCGTCTCGCCACCTCTAGCAGTCGCACGATGTCGGTTGCGGCCACCCTGTTGTCGTAAGAGAGACCGCAGGAGTCGTGGGCCTCGATCGTCACGCCGTGACGATGAGCCCACTGTTCGATGGCGCGCGCTCCCTTCGCGATGGTGCCGGGCGGGCCGAAGGTCTTCGCGCCGAGCAGCTTGCCAAGCATCTCGGCCGTGAAGTTTGACGAGTCCTCGTTCATCGTTCGCACCATCAAGCGCAGTGGGCTCGAGCGGACCCGGGCAACTTCCGTGGCTGAGTCGGGAGTCGTTCCACTCGCCGGCGGCTTGCGCACTGCGATCCCCCTTTGCTCCAGCGCCTTGGTGAGCGCGGCAGAGAAGGCACGCGGCGGATGCGCATAGGTGTTGCCGTCGAGAGCAAGGGCGGTGGGCTGCGCAACGAAGCTCTGCGCCCATGGCTGCCACCCGGGGGCGTCCCAATCGGCCCCGAAGAGCGACGCGTCCGCGATGACTCGCCCGGTGACGGTCCGGATCTCCGAACGAACGATCCGATGGGCGAGTTGCTTCAGGCCGGTGTGCATTACGTCTCCCCCGCCGGACACGATGGTCGGGTCGCCGCCTCCGACCACCCACAGATCGCCGGCCGTGCCGTCGGTCACCGAGCGCGTCATCACCCTGGTCGTGATGCGGTGGCCGGGACCGAACTCGTCGAACAGGGCCATGCTCAGGAGGAGCTTCTGCACCGAGGCGGGAGCTCGTCTGCGAGCCGCGTCCCGCTCGTAGATGAGCTCTCCCCCGGCCGCCACCGCGATCGACGAGTTGGATCCGCGCGCGATCGACGCGACGGCGCCCGGCGGCGGCTGGCCGGAGAGCGGCGGCGCGAGCGCGACGCTCAGCATCACGACTCCGGCCCATGCCGCGATGAATCTCCTCCGTGCTCCCATCGTGAGTAAGACGGGGGCCGTGGCGTGATGGTTCGGGTGCGCGCAAACGAGGGGCCGTTAGGCCCCTCGTTCAATTAATCTCATGAACCGCTTTGTCAACGGCTAGTTCTGCGTGAGCGTGACGTCCCCTTGGTCCGTCTCACACACCGTGCGCAATTCTCCGCTTCGATCAACCTGCCTGGCAAGCACTGCAACAGGACCAACCTTGAGACCGCACACATTAGCTGCGACCTGGGCGGCCACGCCGATGTCGACCGCATCTCTGATCGTGACATCTCCGATCATGACGTTAACGAGACCGTCCTGCTGCTGAGCAGCGGCGGGCGCGGCAGCTCCGAACAGCATCCCTGTGGCACACACGGATACGAGCAACTTCTTTGCACGCGTGATGATTTCCACCCCCTCTCTTCTTTCTGCTACTGGTCAAGCGTTCCGCCATACCCGGTGGTTTCGGACACCTAAACAAAACCCTCGCAATTTCGGGCCGTCAGTAGGTGCCTCGTAGAAACTGCAACCACCTGCCAGGAGGTTTGCTGTTGGCGACCTGGGTATCCAGGAGTTGCCCGCGAGATTCGCTCAAGACATGATGTTGTGCATCACGTGCTTTATGCGCGTGTAGTCCTCGAAACCGTAGATCGACAGGTCCTTGCCGTAACCCGAGTTCTTGAAGCCTCCGTGGGGCATCTCGGAGAGGAACGGGATGTGGGTGTTGATCCACACACAGCCGAAGTCGAGTCCCTTCGACATGCGCATCGCGCGCCCGTGATCCTTGGTCCACACGCTAGCCGAGAGCCCGTACTCGACGTCGTTCGCCCACTGCAGCGCCTTGGCCTCGTCGTCGAACTGTTGCACGGTGATGACCGGGCCGAAGATCTCGCTCTGGACCATCTCGTCGGTTTGCACGAGACCCTGGACGATCGTGGGCGCTAGGAAGTATCCGGGGACGTCCACCCGGTGTCCCCCGCTGACGACGTCGGCGTTGTCGGGCCTCCGGTCGAGAAAGCCCTGCACGCGCTCGAGCTGGAGCGCGTTGTTCAGGGGGCCGAAGAAGGTATTGGCGTCGTGAGGATCGCCGGTCGGGTGCGACTTGGCCTGTTCGGCGAGCGCCGCGACGAAGTCGTTGTGAACGCCCGCTCCCGCCAGCACCCGCGTCGCGGCCGTGCAATCCTGACCCGCGTTGTAGTAGCCGGCGTCCGCGATCAGCTCGGCTGCAACCTCGACATCGGCATCGTCGAACACGATGACGGGAGCCTTGCCTCCGAGCTCGAGGTGCACTCGCTTGAGATCCGTCGCAGCGGCGGCCGCAACCTCCTTGCCGGCGCGAACGCTGCCGGTGATCGATGCCATCTGCGGAATGTCGTGAGTGACCAGAGCCGCTCCGGTGTTGCGATCGCCACAGATGACGTTGAAAACGCCGGGCGGAAGGAACTCGGCCATGATCTCAGCCATCTTGACGGTGCTCATGGGAGTCGTATCCGAAGGTTTCAGCACCACGGTGTTACCCGCGGCGATCGCGGGAGCCCACTTCCAAACCGCCATCATCAGGGGATAGTTCCATGGCGTCACCTGGGCGCAGACTCCGATCGGCTCGCGCCTGACGTAGGAGGTGTGGCCTCCGAGGTACTCGCCGGCGGAGCGACCCTCGAGCACGCGGGCCGCGCCCGCGAAGAAGCGAATGGTGTCCACGGACGGCGGAATCTCATCGTCGATCGCGAGATGAACCGGTTTACCCGTGTTGGCGACCTCGACGTCTACGAGTTCTTTGGTGTGGTCCTCGAAGGCGGACGCGATGCGCAACAGGGCAAGGCTCCGCTCCGCAGGAGTCGTGTCGCGCCACGACTCGAAGGCGCGCGCCGCGGCCCTGCAGGCGGCGTCCACATCAGGCTGCGTCGAGATGGGTGCGCGCGCGTACTCCTCGCCCGTTGCCGGGTTCACTACTGGAGACGTCTCGCCGCCGGCCGCATCGACGAAGCCTCCATCGACGAAGTTCTGGACCATCGTCGTCATGCCGCTTCCTCCCGACTACTCGCTCGCTCCCGCGAGGCCCACTCCTCGTTTGTAAAGCTGGTCGGCGATGATCACGCGCTGTATCTCCGACGTTCCCTCCCAGATACGGTCCACGCGGAGTTCCCGGAAGAAGCGCTCGGCGACGTTCTCGCGCATGTAGCCACGGCCCCCGAATATCTGCACCGCCTTGTCGGCGACGCGGTTAGCCATTTCCGAGGCATAGAGCTTGACCATCGAGCAGTGAGCGTGCTGGAGCTTTACATCCGCACCGGCGGCGACCTCACGCGCCGTTGCATATGTCATGTGACGCGCGCCCCATAGCTCGGTGAGCGAGTCGGCCAGCATGAACTGAATCGACTGGTAGTCGGAGATGGGACGCCCGAAGGCGTGGCGCTCCTGCGCGAACGCACTGGCCTCGTCGATCAGACGCTCGGCTGCGCCGCAACATCGCGCCGCGATCATGATCCGCTCGTAGCGAAACCACTCGTGCGTGTAGCGCATGCCGTCGCCCTCGTCACCGACGAGATTGGCGGCGGGTACGCGCACGTCGTCGAACGCAAGGATCGGATGGTGATGGCTGAAGGTGTGTGAGTAGGTGGGCGTTCGAACCGTGCTGATGCCCAGCGAGTCGAGGTCGACGAAGAACATGGCGTGCCCTCCGTCACTCAGCTTCGCCTGGAAAAAGCAGTAGTCGCAGAGGTTCGCCGATGTGACGTGCCACTTCTCGCCGTTGAGCACGTACTCGTCGCCGTCTCGCTTCGCCGTTGCGCTGATCGCGTCGACGTCGCTTCCTGCGTGCTCCTCGGTGATGGCGTAGCACTCGTGGCGCTCGCCTCTGATCGTCGGCAGCACCCAGGTGTCGAGCTGGTGTTGCGTGGCCACGTCGGCAACCCAGGCCGCGGGGGTTGCCACGACCCAGCCCAGCGCGTTGGTGACGCGCCCGATCTGCTCGGACACGAGCACCTGCTGAAGCGTCGACAGGCCTCCCCCGCCCAGCTTGACTGGCATGTTCATAGCCGAAAGCCCAAGCTCTCTGGCTTTTCGCTCGTGCGCGGCGGTGACTTCGGGATCGAGCTCGCCACCGTTCATCTCCGCCTCCACCTCGAAGGGGATCAGCTCGTCTGCGAAGGCGCGCGCCTTTGCCTGAATGGCGCGATCTGCATCGCTCAACGCAAAGGCGTCGGTCACGATCTCCTCGTTGCGGAACGAACTCGTTCGACGAGACGCGAGCGCTTCGCGTCCTTCAGCACGACCTGAGCGGCGTTCCGCCCCGGCACGGCCATGACCCCTCCACCGGGATGCGTTCCCGATCCGCAGATGTAGAGGTCCTTGATCGGCGTCGTGTAGTCGGCGTAGCCGGGGATCGGCCGGAAGCAAAACATCTGGTCCGGAGTCATCTCGCCCTGCATGATGTTGCCGCCCAGCAGGCCGAAGCGGCGCTCGATCTCAGGTGGGGGCAACACCTCGATGTGCTCGACCGACTCCGCGAAGCCTGGGCAGTGCTCGTCCAGGACTCGCACGACGTTGCGGCCGTAGTCGTCCGAGCCACCAGACTCCCAGGACCCGTCCTTCAGCTCGAAGGGACCGAACTGCGTGAAGCACAGCGCGACGTGCCTGTTCTCGGGCGCGACGCCGGGCTCGAACACGGTGGGAAAGACCGCCTCGATGTAGGGATCGGCCGACATGCGCCCGTACTTGGCGTCGTCCCACGCTCGCTCGAGGTACTCGATGGATGGAGAGATCGACATGATTCCCGTGTGCGGGTCGCCGGGTATGTCTCCGTCCCACGACTTGGGGCGCGGGAGCGCGCTCAGACCGAGGTTGACCTTCACCGAGCCCGAGCGCGTCCTGTAGCGCTTGATGGCGCGCGTCGCGTCGGCGGGAAGGTCTGCTTCGCCGATCAGGTCCAGGTAGGTGGTGGTCGGATGGGCGCTGGAGATGACTCGGCGCGCTCCGAGGAACACGCCGTCGGTTAGCTCGACGCCGGTAGCCCGTCCCTCGCGCACGACGACGCGGTGTACCGGTGAGTCGGCGCGCACATCGGCTCCGGCGGCGCGCGCCGCGTCGGCGAGGCTCTTGCTCACCGCCCCCATGCCTCCGTGCACCCAGCCCCACGCGCCGGCATGCCCGTCGATCTCGCCGATCCAGTGATGCATGAGCACGTAGGCCGAACCCGGAGTCATCGGGCCGCACCACGCTCCGATGATGGTCTGGGTCGCGAGCGCGCCCTTGACGCGCTCGTCCTCGAACCATTCGTCGAGGAAGTCCTGACCCGACAGCGTGAACAGCCTCACCGCCTCGGCGACGTCCTTGCCCCTCCAACTACGGAGCTTGCCTGCGACCGCTAGCCAGCTCGGCAGCTCTTTGAGCGAGAGGTTCGGCGGGATGACGTACATCATGTCGTGCAGCAGTTTGCCGACACGTTGGAAGTACTCGTCAAACTCGACGTACGCGTCGGCGTCCTTCTTTGAGAATCGAGCGATCTCCTCGGCGCTCCGAGCGACGTCTCCCCACAACGTCAGCGAGGTTCCGTCCCGGTACGGCAGGTAGTAGTCGGGGTCGAGCAGCGAAGTCTTGTAGCCGAAGCGCTTGAGCTCTAGCTCGTCGATTACGCGCGGCGGCATGAGGCTCACCACGTAAGACGCGGACGAGATCTGGTAACCGGGCCACGGCGACTCGGTTACCGCGGCGCCACCGAGCACATCGCGCCGCTCGAGCACCAGGACGTCGAGCCCGGCGCGAGCCAGGTAGGCCGCGCACGCGAGGCCGTTGTGCCCTCCGCCGACGATGATGACGTCACGGGACTGCACG
>JBOGWV010000017.1:0-12023 GCA_050693975.1 Actinomycetota bacterium | reverse complement strand
GCTCCGTGGGCTCAGGCGATCGAGGGGCGCGTGCGCGAGGATCTGGGGCTCGACGTTCAGTGCATCTACACCGATGACGGGATCGTCGTTCGCCTGCCCGAGGCCGACGAGGCTCCACCCGGCCGCTTCGTCACCTTCGATCCCGAGGAGATAAGCGAGATCGTCACCTCCGAGGTCGGCAATTCGGCTCTGTTCGCATCTCGATTCCGCGAGTGCGCGGCTCGCTCGCTGCTTTTGCCTCGGCGCCGCCCCGGCAGCCGCACCCCGCTGTGGCAGCAGCGCCAGCGCAGCGCCCAGCTCCTGCAGGTGGCGAGCAAGCACGAGTCGTTCCCCGTGGTGCTCGAGGCCTATCGCGAGTGCCTCCAGGACGTCTTCGATCTCCCCGCGCTCGGCGAGCTCATGGCCGCCATCGCCAGGCGCGAGGTTCGTATCGTCGAGGTCGACACCTCTATGCCCTCCCCGTTCGCGAGCTCCCTGCAGTTCGGCTTCGTCGCGTCCTTCATGTACGAGGGCGACGTCCCGCTGGCCGAGCGGCGCGCCCAGGCGCTCAGTCTCGATCGTTCGCTGCTTGCCGAGATCATGGGTCGCGAGGAACTGCGCGAGCTCATTGACGATGCGGCGCTCGCGCAACTCGAGCTCGAGCTTCAGCTGCTCGTCGACGAACGCAAGATCCGCGACGCCGATGGACTTCACGATGCGCTGCGCGTGCTCGGCGACCTCAGCGCGTCCGAGATCGCTCAACGCTCGCGCCAACCCGGCCGGGTCAAGCTGTGGCTCGAAGCCCTGCAGACCTCGCGGCGGGCTCTGGCTCTGCGCATTGCCGGCGACGAGCGCTTCATTGCGATCGAGGACGCGGCACGCTATCGGGACGCGCTGGGGACCGCGTTGCCAATCGGCGTTCCCGCGGCGTTTCTCGAGCCGGTCGCCGATCCGTTGGGTGACCTCGTTGCACGCTTCGCGGCGCGTCGAGGACCTTTCGTTCCCGACGATGTCGCGCAGCGTTATGCGCTTGGCACAGCCGTGGTGCGCGCCGCGCTCGAACGGCTCGAGATAGACGGCCGGGTGCTCGAGGGTGAGTTCCGACCGGGCGGGACCGGACGCGAGTGGATCGACGTCGAGGTTCTTCGCCGGCTCCGCCGCATGTCGCTGGCGGCGTTCCGGAAAGAGGTCGAGCCCGCTCCGCCCGAGGCGCTGGCCCGTTTCGCGCAAGCGTGGCACGGCATGGATCGGGCGGGGCCGAGCCATTCGACGCTCGACGATCTCTACCGCGTCATCGAGCAGCTTCAGGGTGTGCCCCTCGTCGCCTCCGCCCTCGAGCGCACGATCTTGCCGGCCCGCCTTCCCGGCTACAGCCCCACGCTGCTCGACCAGCTGGGCGCCTCCGGCGAGCTGGTGTGGTGTGGGGCCGGCGCGCTGGGCAGCGACGACGGCTGGCTCTGCGTCGCGCTTGCGGACCGGGCCGAGCTGCTGTTGCCCGGCCCGGCGACCGACGAGTTGTCCGGTGCCGCCCAGAGCGTGCACGCCGCCCTCGACGAGAGCGGCGCGCTGTTCTTCCGCCAGATCGCCGAGAAGACCGGCTCGACCGACGACGCCGAACTCCTGCTGGCGGTGTGGGAGCTGGTGTGGGCGGGGCTCGCGACCAACGACACCCTGGCTCCCCTGCGGGCTCTGCTGGGCGGCGTGCGCTCCCGGCGCGCGCCTCGCTCGCGTCGCCGACGAGGCCCCGCCTTCCCCGCGCGGCTGGGACCGCCGGCGGGGGCAGGCCGGTGGAGCCTGGTTCCTGAGCGGTCGACCGACTCCACCCGGCGCGCCCACGCGCTGGCCGAGCAGCTGCTCGAGCGCCACGGCATCGTGACTCGCGGCGCGCTCGCGTCGGAGCGCGTGACCGGCGGCTTCGCCGGCGTTTATCCCGTGCTCAAGGCGATGGAGGAGTCGGGGCGCTGCCGCCGCGGCTACTTCGTCGACGGGCTGGGCGGCGCGCAGTTCGCACTGGCCGGCGCGGTCGACCGGATGCGCTCGCTGATGAACGACGAGGGCGAGAGCCACACCCAAGTGCTTGCCGCGACCGACCCGGCCAACCCCTACGGCGCGGCGCTGCCGTGGCCCGAGCAGCGATCATCTCGAGGAACGCAAGATCAGGGCCAGCGATCCCCTCGAGGATCGCGAAACAAGGAGGGTGACAAGGGCCGGGCGCGGCACCGGGCGGGGCGCAAGGCGGGCGCGATGGTGGTGCTGATCGGGGGGCGACTCGTGCTGTACGTCGAGAAGGGAGGTCGCACGCTACTCTCCTACGCCGACGATACGGACGTGCTCCGGCCCGCGATCGACGCACTCGTGCTCGCCGCTCGCGAGGGCCAGCTCGGCAGTCTTTCGGTCGAGAGGGCCGACGGTGAAGCCGTTCTGGACACGCCCCTCGCCCAGGCTCTCGTCGACGCGGGGCTGCGGCTGACTTCTCGGGGTCTGCGGTTGCGTGCCTGAAGGCGACACCGTGTGGCTGTCGGGGCACAACCTCCGGCGAGCACTGGCCGGACAGAGGTTGACGCGCACCGACCTGAGGGTCCCGCGCTATGCGACCACCGATCTGGCGGGCCGGTCGCTGCTCGACATCGTCTCGCGCGGCAAGCATCTCTTGTGGCGCATCGAGGGTGGGCTTACTCTGCACAGCCACCTCAAGATGGACGGCGCCTGGCACCTCTACAGGGATGGGCAGCGCTGGCGCTCGCCGGCCCACGAGGCTCGGGCCGTGCTCGAGACGGAGTCGTGGCAGGCGGTCGGCTTTCGCATCCCGGTCATCGATCTGATCTCCACCGCTGATGAGGATGACGTCGTCGGTCACCTCGGGCCGGATCTGTTGGGCGACGACTGGGACGCCGAGGAGGCCGCGAGGCGACTCCAGCACCACCCGCAAATGGCGATCGGCGAGGCGCTGCTCGATCAGCGCGTGATGGCGGGCCTCGGGAACGTCTACAAGTGCGAGATCTGCTACATCCGGGGGCTCGATCCATGGATGCCGGTCGAGACGGTGCCCGACGTGGCCAAGGTGGTCGACCTGGCCAAACGGTTGCTCGAGGCGAATCGCCACACGGCCCGTCACGTCACGACCGGGGTGGACAGGCCCGGCCGGAGGCACCACGTGTACGGACGCAAGGCCAAGCCGTGCCGTCGCTGCGGCACGCCGATCCGCAAGGGTCGCCAGGCCTCATACGGCTCGGATCGGGTCGTCTACTGGTGTCCGACCTGCCAGCCGTCTTCACAAAATCTCAAGAAAAGGCACTGATTGTAAGAATCGACCTTGGGTAACGTGGGGCGGTGCCTCCGATGCGCCGTCCTACCCAGAAGGTCAGAGAGGTCATTGCCTCGAAGCCGTGGTCCGATCCGTCGTCGGACACGCTCGAATGGCTTGCCCGATTGCTGCAAAGTGAGGGAGTCGACCTCATGTGCGCGACCTTCGTCGAGTTGCAGCGGGGTACTCCGGTCTACGTCGACGGCGAGGCCGACATCCTCGTGGTGCAGCGGCTCATGGCCCGCAACCACATCCGCAGCCTTCCGGTCGTAAACGACGGCACCGTGATCGGGATCATCGACCTCCTCGAGCTGGCGATGATGGACGACATCCCGGGCCTGGCCCCCGAAGAAACCCCCGTCCCCGACTAACCCCCCGCGGGCAGCTCAGCCCCGTTTGTCTTCGAGATGCCCAAAGACCGGGACTATCCCGGTCCAAGGGATTCTCGAGCACGTGTGGCGCGCGCCACACCGAAATCGGGGGCCGGCGCTTTCACTGGAGCGATGCCACGACGAATCCACCCCCCATCGATCTCGTCCCCCGGGGCGACCGCCGATGCAACCGCCGCAATCCAGTTCGGACTGGTGGGGCGCGAACAAGCCCTGGGGTTCGGTGTGACCAAACACATGATCGATTACCGATTGGAGACCGGGGAGTGGAGGAACTTTCTTCCGGGCGTTTACTCACTTCGAAGCTCGACTCCATCGTGGCTGCGGTCCGAGATGGGCGCGGTGCTGTGGGCCGGTGTGGACGAGGCGGCGGCCTCGGGCCGCGCCGGCGGAGTGCTGTGGGGATTCGACGGGCTCAGCGCAGATGTGGTCGAGATCTCGACCACAAACCGCGTAAGGCGAAAGGGCTGGTGACGGCCGCAGTCCTCGAGGCTGCGCTCGACTCAGGGCTTCGCACAGGTCTCCTTAACCTCCCGTTCCTAGAGAAGGTCATGGCTTCTTCTGCAGGACGTCGCGGGATGTCTACGCTTCGAATGCTTGTGGGTGAGCGCATCGAGGGGATGGGTCTGACGACGAGCGCGCTAGAGGCGCTGGTCAGTGATTTCCTACGCAAACAGAACATCCCCGGTGGCCACCGCAACTACGACGTGCTTGTAGATGGGAAATCGATCGCCGTCCTCGATGTGGCTTGGCCGGAGTTGAGGGTGGGGATCGAAGTAGACAGCCGGCGATGGCACCTGGGTCACGCGGCTTGGGAGCGTGACGCCTTTCGGTATGGTCTCCTCGCCAGCCTTGGTTGGTTGATTATTCCTGTGACCTCGTATCAGCTTCGCCGAAAGCCGGGAGAGGTTGCCGAGAGGGTCCTCCGGCTGGTGGGCCAGCGCCGTTTCGCTCTCGGCTGAGGTCTCCAATCCCGTCGACACGCCGAACGACCGGGACTATCCCGGTCAATGCGTGTCTCGAGATCCCCGACGGGCGCGCTGGGTATGGTCAGTGGGGCGGTGGGGGGCCGGGGTCGGCTTCCGCGCCGTTGGGGCGGCGGAGGTTCTAGTCTGTGGGTAACGATTACGAAACAGGGGTGAAGTCCATGTACGACGCGTTCCGCAACCAGTTACCGGATAGCGACGCAGACGAGACCCAGGAATGGCTGGAGGCCCTAGACCAGGTCATCGACTCGGCCTCACCCGCGCGCGCCCGCTATCTGATGAACCGGCTGCTGTTCCACGCCCGTACGCGCCGCATCGGGCTCCCGGCTCAGGTATCGACCGACTACATCAACACCATCTCTCCGGAAGAGGAGCCGTTCTTTCCCGGTAACGAGGAGCTCGAGCACAAGATCCGCCGGATAATCCGCTGGAACGCGGCCGTGATGGTCATGCGCGCGAACAAGGCTCACGACGGCATCGGCGGTCACCTCTCGACCTATGCGAGCGCCGCGAGCCTCTACGAAGTCGGCTTCAATCACTTCTTCAGAGGCAGGGAGCACCCGGGCGGCGGCGACCACGTCTTCTACCAGGGCCACGCGGCCCCCGGTATCTATGCGCGCAGCTTCGTCGAGGGGCGCTTCGACGAGGAAAAGCTGGACTGCTTCAGGCGCGAGGCGCTGTATCCGGGGCTTTCCAGCTATCCGCACCCCCGGCTGATGCCCGAGTACTGGGAGTTCCCCACGGTCTCGATGGGACTCAGCCCCCTGAACGCGATCTACCAGGCCCGTTTCAACCGGTACCTCCAGCACCGGGGCATCAAGGACACCTCGCAGCAGCGGGTGTGGTCTTACCTCGGCGACGGCGAGATGGACGAGCCCGAGTCGTCCGCCGCGCTCAACATCGCGGCGCGCGAAGGCCTGGACAACCTGATCTTCGTCGTGAACTGCAACCTGCAGCGTCTGGACGGCCCCGTGCGCGGCAACGGCAAGGTGATTCAGGAGCTCGAGCGCACCTTCCGGGGAGCCGGCTGGCACGTCATCAAGGTCGTGTGGGGCCGGGAGTGGGATCCGCTCATCGCTGCGGACGCGGACGGCATGCTGGTGCACAAGATGAACACCACCGTCGACGGTGAGTTTCAGAAGTACGTGGTCGAGTCCGGCGAGTACATCAGAGACCACTTCTTCGGCCCCGACCCGCGTCTCAAGGCTCTTGTCGAGCACCTCAGCGACGACGACCTCAAGAGACTGCGCCGCGGCGGCCACGACTATCGGAAGGTCCACGCGGCCTATGCGAGCGCGGTCGAGCTCAAGGACGCGCCGGTCGCGATCCTCGCCAAGACGGTCAAGGGCTGGACGCTGGGTGGCGCGATCGAGGGTCGTAACGTCACGCACCAGGCGAAGAAGCTCTCCGATGAGGAGCTCAAGAAGTTCCGCGACCGGCTCGAGTTGCCGATCAAGGACAAGGACCTGACCGCGGGCGCCGCACCCTATTACCACCCCGGTAAGGACTCCGACGAGGTGCAGTATCTCGCCGACCAGCGACGCAAGCTCGGCGGCTTCGTGCCGTCGCGCAAGTTCCAGATCGTCAAGCCCGAGCTTCCCAAGCCCGCGCTCTACGATGAGTTCAAGGCGGGTTCCAAGGGGCAACCGGTCGCCACCACGATGGCCTTCGTGCGCTTGCTGCGAAAGCTGATGCGCGACAAGCAAGTGGGCAAGCGCGTGGTTCCGATCATCCCCGACGAGGCTCGTACCTTCGGCATGGAATCGCTGTTCCCCGAGTTCAAGATCTATGCGCCCTTCGGCCAGACCTACGAACCGGTAGACGCCGAGCATCTGCTTGCGTACCGCGAGGCCAAAGAGGGTCAGATCCTCGAAGAGGGGATCACCGAGGCCGGCTCGATGGGGTCGTTCATCGCCGCCGGAACGTCGTACGCCAGCCACAACGAGCCCATGATCCCGTTCTTCATCTTCTATTCGATGTTCGGCTTCCAGCGTATCGGCGACCTGATCTGGGGCTTCGGCGATCAGCGCGGCAAGGGCTTCCTCGTCGGCGCGACCGCTGGTCGTACGACGCTGATGGGCGAGGGTCTCCAGCATCAGGATGGTCACTCGCCGTTGCTCGCATCGACCAACCCCGCGTGCATCAGCTACGACCCGGCGTTCGCCTACGAGCTCGCCGTGATCATCAGAGACGGGCTCGAGCGCATGATCGACAACGACGAAGACCTCTTCTACTACCTCACCGTGTACAACGAGCCCATTCCGATGCCACCGATGCCCGATGGGGTCGAGGAGGGCATCCTGCGCGGTCTGTATCCGTTCCGCAGGGCGACCGCCGAGCGCAAACACAACGTGCAGATCCTCACGAGCGGCTCGATGATGATGAATGCTTTGAAGGCGCAAGAGGTCCTCGCCGACAACCACGATGTCGCGGCGACGGTGTGGAGCGCGCCGAGCTTCCAGCGCTTGCGTATCGATGCGCTCGAGACCGAGCGGTGGAACCGTTTCCATCCCGACCAGGCGAAGAAGACCCCCTACGTCACGCGCAGCCTGGAGCACGTCGAGGGACCGGTGGTGGCGGTCACCGATTACATGAAGGCCGTTCCCGACCAGGTGGCGCGCTGGATTCCGCAGCCCTATTTGTCTCTGGGCACGGATGGATTCGGACGCTCGGACGGTCGCGAGGCCCTACGACGCCACTTCGAGGTCGACCACGAGCACATCGTGGTGGCCGTTTTGTCCGCGCTGTCCGAAACCGGTGAGGTCAAGCCCGAGGAGGTCAGCGAGGCCATCAGGCGCTACGGCATCGACCCGGAGCGGAGTTCACCCCTGTCCTCCTGAGTCTCAGCCGAAACGCCGTCAAAATTACTGCGTGTCGCTCGTCTACGTCCTACGAAGAAAGAAGATGATCCCGAGGATCAGAAACACGACCAGCAGGATAGTGACAATGTCCAAGACGCACCTCCGTTGGTGATTGCGGCCCCCAATGACTGGCCCCCAAGGGCCGGTTTCGGCGGCCAACCGCGCCGCCTCCGTGGGTGTACCCGTTGCGCCGGGTGAGAAACCGGATCCGGCGGTAGGGCGGACCTAGGCGTTGTCGCCGGGCGAGCCGGTCAGCTTTCTCACGGCACGGCGCACCGGTCGCTTGCTCTCGGCTTCCTTCAGCTCCTTGGCCATGTCTTCCATGCTCACGTAGCCGCGTTCGGGGAAGAGAGACAGCCGGCGCTGGTGTACCAGGAGGTAGAGGTCGGCCTCGGTGGCGCGCGGGAAGAGCCTATGCAGCTCCTGCTCGCGGATGCCTTCGACCGCGGGCTGGTAGATGTTCGTGTACCAATGCCGGGCGGACATCGGAGGTGGGACTACCTCGTTGCGCTCGAGCATCAGCCGGTAGCCGTAGGTCTGGATCAGCTGGAGAAGCTCGGGGTACCCGTCGGGCTTGCTGAACTCGATGTGGGCATCGGGCACACCCTCCGTGAGGCCGCTCTCTTCCATGAAGATGCGCTCCTGCTCGGCGAAGATGACTCGCCCCAAATCGAGTCCCTCGGGCAACGACCGGCGGAGGTGAAGCTCGGTCACCTCGGCGTCGATGAAGTCGATCTTCTTCTGTTTCGCGATGGCAACGCGGTGATGACCGTCGACGACGAAGTAGTTGTCGTGCAGTTTGTAAACGACGATTGGAGGAAACCCTCCGTCGGGAAAGGCCTGCTCGAGCCGGCGCCAGCGTTCCCTGACCTGTGGGCGTCGCGGCAGAAAGTTCTTGTCGAAGTCAGAGTTGCGACCCGCGGTACCCACGATCCGTGCCACCTCGATCGGCATGATGCCGATATAGGTCTGATCGAAGAGGCGGAGCCTTTCCTTGACCTGGTCGAGCTCCTTCAAGGTCGCGGAGGTCCCCCCCGAAACCGCGCGGCCGAAGCGGCGATAGGCCTCGCGTCGCCGGGCGCGCTCGAAGGTCGACGTCTCGGGAAGATCGTTCCAGGGCATCTACGGCTCCCATGCAGTGCGGGTCATCGTGATTCTACGATCGGGCGGGTCCGTCCCTTTTGAGCAGGTTTGGCACGAGTCGCCCGGGTTGCTTGTAAGCTCTCGATTACTTTCGCGCGTTTTGAGTTGCTCGGCTTCAGAGACGGGGGGCTGTCATGGCTGATCGAGTTGCGCGTCGCACCTTCGTAGCTTTCTTGGCCGTCGCGGCCTTGCTGGTCGGGTTCCTGCCTACATCGCAGCCGGCGGCCTCTCCCGCTGATTCGGGGCCGACCCGCTCGACCACGACCGACCTGGCACAAAAACGCTACGTCGCGGCCGGGGACAAGGCCTACGTCATCGGGGCGGAAGACGGCACCTTCCCGCCCATGGGATGGCACATCCGCGGCGAGATGGGCGGAGTTTGGGGCCACCCCATAAAGCTCCTGGACGGATACTGGTTCGCCGTGAACGGCAAGTACCCGACGGCTTCGAGGTTCACCTCGGGGGCGGGCTACGCGCAACTCGACTTCCCGGCAACGAAGGGCATCAAGCTCACACGCACGGAGTTCTCCCCGGACGGATCGCCGGTCGTCCTGGTGGGGCTCGACATGACCAACACCGATCGCAGGGCCAAGAACTTCAGCCTGAACCTGGACGTCCGCAGCGAGGTGATGGCCGCCTACCCGTGGGGGTGGACGAGTCCCAACGCACGGGAGTTCAACGGCAAGGACTCGGGTGCTTACGACGCCTCGACCGGCACCCTGACCTTCCAGGAGGCGAACAAGCCTTGGTACGCAAAGGTCAGATCGTCGATGAAGCCGGTGTCGGGAGGCTCGAATGACGACATGTGGGGCCCGGTGCCGGGCAGCGAGCGCCCCGGTTACAGCGAGTTCGGCAACGGCACCGGCGGAAGGCTCCGATGGATCGTCGACCTCGCACCTGGAGAGAACAGAACCCTGTGGCTTGCCGTCGCCGGATCCCACAGGAGCGAGACCGAGGCCACCGCGGCTCTAACCCACGGGCTTGCGGACCCGCAGGGTCTGCTCGACGGCAAGATCGCCGAGCGAGTGGAGCTGTTCTCGCGGAGCGCCGTCGACCTTCCCGATACGACCCTCGAAGACGCATTTGACTGGGCCAAGCTCAACATGGCCGACCTCACCCGCAGGGTCAACGATCTGCAGATACGAGACGTGGACGAGGGACGCGCTTACCCCGACCCCGCCGGCACGGTCGCCACTGCGACCGGTATCGGGGCCGGTTACCCCGATTACCCCTGGTTCTTCGGGACCGACGGCGCCTACACCGCCTTTCCGCTGGTGGCGTCCGGCCAATGGGACACCGCGGTTCAACATCTGCAAACGATCAGGGACGTGTCGCGCATGGTCAACGGCGCGACCGGCAAGGTGGTGCACGAAATCGTCACCGACGGATCGATCTATTTCGGCGCCAACGACGATCCGGGTAACACCAACGAGACCGCGCAGTTCGCGACCGCGACGCACCTCATCTGGCGGTGGAGCGGGGACAACGGATTCCGGGACGAGATGTACGGGTTCATAGAGGATGGCCTCCGCTACATCACTTCGGCAGACTGCGTGGCGACCTGCGACAAAGACCAGGACAACTGGCCCGAGGGCAACGGAATGGTCGAGCGGACCGGCATGGGGTCGGAGAAACTCGACGTAACCGCTTACACGTGGCAGGCCTTGCGCGCGTTTCAAGACATGGCTCTGAGCAAGGGTGACTCCGAGGCCGCGGCCTGGGCCGATGAGCAAGCCGACGCCTTGGAGGACGCCTTCGATCCCACGTGGTGGATGGAGCAGCACAACCTGTTTGCAGACTCACTGTGCAATGCAGGTGACTCCGGCGACGAGGGCACCAACGTATGTACCGGTGCCGGCCAGCAACTGCAGCAGCGCCACTGGATCAACGCAACTCCGATGGAAGTCGTCCTTGCCGAAGTTGGCCTCAGCTCGGAAATCGGCGATGGAGTGCTCGCGCCGCTCGGCCATGCCAACGCAGCGCTGGACACCCTCGAGGGCCCCGGCTTCACCGGAGAGTGCGGGCTGTTTCACACGGGTGTCGATGGAGGGCCCACCGGTGCGGGCGAGCTCAAGTGCTGGACGCTACCGACTTCGGTGATGGCGGTGGCCGAGGCGAACCACGGCCGGCTGGGTTCGGACCAGGCCCCCTACTACATGCGGGCGATCGGGCGCCAGCTCGACCTCGAGATGCCGGGAGCGCTTCCCGAGATCTCCCCGAGCCCCGAGTACGACCCGTTCGTAGACTTCCGCGATCGCGCGATGTTCATGCAGGCGTGGTCTCCGTACGGCGTTCAGTGGCCGGTCGTCGACCACTTCCTCGGCATCCGGCCGGACGCGCCGGGCAACCACCTCTACGCCGTTCCTCACGTACCCGAGGGCTGGCCGGGGCTGTCGATCGAGAACCTGAGGGTCGGTTCGGGGACGATGTCGGCATCGGCGAGCCACGACGGATCGACGTACGAGACCGAGGTGAGTGCGCCGGCGGGCTGGACGCTGACGATCGGCCATACGCTGCCGCGGACGGCCACGGTGTCGTCGGTGACCCTGGACGGATCCGAGGTGGAATACACGATCGTCGACTCGGCCCGTGGACGCGAGGTGCAGGTGCAGACCGATACGGGCGCCGCCCACACGCTGGTGGTTACGGCAGAGTCATAGCTCCACAACACGATGACCGACGGCGTTTATGACGCGGGTTCCGTTCATGCTCATCTCGTCGACCTGACGGCCGTAGGGATGGATGTGCCCATGGATGAGAACGCGTGGTGAAAGCCGTGCGACCAGTCCGTGAAACGCGGCGAAGCCCTCATGGCAAAGGTCCTCGTCGTCCCCGATGCCCAGCGGGGGAGAGTGAGTCAGCAGCACGTCGAACCCCCTCCGCGGGTTGAGCTTTGGTGCCCCCAGCGCGCTTACGCGGGCCTTCAGCTCCAGCTTGGCTGCGCGCAGGTGCATCTCGGTCTGTGTGTACTGGTTCGGACCCTCGTTGTGGCGCATGGACCCCCCGAGCCCGGCGATGCGCAGCCCCGCTATCTCGGCGACGCGGCCGTCGATGTTCGTACAGCCCTGGGGCCCCGGGCAGTCGAACTTCGAACGGAAGCTGAAGGGTCTGAGGGCGTCGGCCGGAGAGATGTCCTGGGCTCGCCTCTTTAGATCCGGGTCATGGTTTCCGGGGATGTACACCAGCGGCACCCCGGCGAGCGTTACGAGGGATTCCAGGTAGTCGAACGGAAGGTCGCCGCACGCGGCCACGAGGTCTACGCGGAGCTTCTTGATGTCGGCGGAGTAGAGGCTGTCATCTACCTCGTCTGCCACCGCGAGGATACGAGCCATACGACCCGATCCTAGGTGCATTTGGCCGA
>JBOGWV010000016.1:0-8609 GCA_050693975.1 Actinomycetota bacterium | reverse complement strand
CTGCTGATCATCAGTCGCTTCAAGGACATCCGAAGGGTGTTTCAGTACCACGGAGCCGAGCACAAGACCATCTACGCCTATGAGAACGGCGATACGCTCGACCCCGCTCAAATCGACGACAAGTATTCGACCCTGCACGTGCGCTGTGGGACCAACTTCCTGTTCATCGTTCTCTTCTTGACGATCGTTGCGCACTTCTTCATGGACTTGTTCCTGGTCGGCGCCGGCATCGTGCCGAGAATCGCCATTCGCATCGCCGCCATCCCTCTGCTCGCCGGGTTCTCGTACGAGGCGATCAAGTTCGCCAGCCGCAACGAACGGTCGCTGTTCTTCCGCATCTCGATGTTGCCGGGACTGGCGCTACAGCGCATCACCACCAAGCCCCCGACTCTGGATCAGATCGAAGTCGCCATCGCGGCCATGCAGGCGGTAGCGGCCGACGTACCCGCGCACCGCGGCGCCGAGGAGGGCCCCGAGGCACCCGTCTCCTAGGGTGGCCCCACACCTGGCCGCCGGCACGCGGTCGTATATTGGAATCATGGCAAGTGGTCCTGAGTGTGTCGCGATGATGCGTGAGGAGTGGGCCACGCTCAGCAGCCTGTGCGGTCACCTGACCGACCAACAATGGCGCGCCGACACGGACTGCCCCGGCTGGACGGTCAAGGATCAACTCAGCCATCTCATCGGCGTCGAGCGTTGGATACTGGGTCACCCCGCGCCGGAGCATGACGTCCCCCAGGCAGACCATGTCGTTAACCACCTCGGTGAACACAATGAGATAGAGGTCGACTACCGGCGCAGGCGCCCGCCGGATGAGGTCCTCGAGGAGTTCAGGGCGGTTACCCGCGAGCGCGCTCGCGCGCTGTCGCAGTTGACCGAGAGCGAGTTCAACAAGATCACATGGACTCCGTTCGGCGAGTCGACGGTGACGACCTGGCTCCAGATGCGAATACTCGACACTTGGGTGCACGAGCAGGACATCAGGCGTGCGATTGGGAAACGAGGTCATCTGTCGGGGCCGATACCGCAGCAGGTGTTCGAGCGACTTGCGCTGCGGATGCCGAAGGTCGTGGGCAAGAACGTTGGCGCCCCCGACGGTTCCGTGGTCGCGTTCCACGTAGATGGAGTCGCCGGCGGAGAGATGACCATTGCGGTGGCCGATGGAAGGGCGAATAGGGTTCCCGAGGCCCCCGAGGTCGACGTTCGGTTGGTGATGGATCTTCAGACCTTCGTCTGCCTCGCCTGCGGGCGCTGGGAGCCGGAGCGCACGGTGCGCGCAGGCCTCGTCGAGATCGAGGGCGACCGAGAGCTGGGGTCCAAAGTGGTCGCCAACATGAACGTTCTTTTCTAAGCAGGGGATGCTGAGTGCAACTGCCCGAAACAAAACTCAAGGAAATCGAAGCTCGGTTCGAAGAGGTCGAGCGCTCCCTTGCCGACCCCGCCGTCGCCGCGCGCCCCGACGAGCTCAGGAAGCTGGGCAAGGAACATTCGGAATTACGCGAGATCGTCGAGATGTGGCGCTCTTACCGCAAGGCGGCCAGCGACCTCGAGGAAGCGAAGGCGATGATGGGGGGGTCCCGGGGCGAGGAGCGCGACTACCTACAGGACGTCATCAACACTCAGCAGCCGGTGATAGAGGACCTCGGGGAGAAGCTCGTCGAGGCGCTGACGCCGAAGGATCCGAACGACGAGCGCGACGTGATCATCGAGGTGCGAGCCGGCGCGGGCGGAGACGAGGCGGGGCTGTTTGCGGGTGAGCTGTTTCGCATGTACCAGCGCTACGCCGAGAACCACCGCTGGCGCTCCGAGGTCCTGTCGTCCAGTGAGTCGGGGATCGGCGGTTTCAAGGAGGTCACCTTTGCCGTCAAGGGCAAGGGGGCCTACAGCAGGCTCAAATTCGAAGGGGGGACGCATCGCGTTCAGCGCGTTCCCACCACCGAGTCATCGGGTCGTATCCACACCTCGACGGCGGGCGTCGTCGTATTGCCCGAGGCCGACGAGGTCGAGGTCGAGATAGATCCCAAGGATCTCAAGATCGACGTCTACCGTTCGAGCGGACCCGGCGGTCAGAGCGTCAACACCACCGATTCAGCGGTTCGAATCAAGCACCTGCCCACCGGTATCGAGGTTGCCTGCCAGGACGAGAAGTCTCAGCTGCAGAACAAGGCCAAGGCCCTTCGTATCCTGCGCGCCCGGCTGCTGCAGGCCGAGCAGGAGAGGGTGGCGGCCGAGCAGGCCGAGGCGCGCCAGGCACAGGTCAAGACCGCCGACCGCTCCGAGAAGATCCGCACCTACAACTTCCACGAGAGCCGCGTGACGGACCACCGCATCGGTCTCACGTCCTACCGCTTGGGCGAGGTGCTCAACGGCGGGCTGGACGAGTTCATCGACGCGCTGACCGCCGCCCTGAGGCCGACCGACGAGCCCCCGTCCGCTGCTTGAGCGAATCAACGAGGTCCTGGCTCACGGCGAAGTCTCCACCGGGCCGATGGAGGGTCGATGGATCCTCGAGCGGGCCCGCGCTCGTAACCGCAAAGAACCTTTGCAGGAGTCCGAGGTTGAAGCCTCGGCGCTAGAGATGGCCGAGCGACGGGCATCGGGTGAGCCGTTGCAGTACGTCCTCGGGACCGCGTCCTTCCGACACCTCGAGCTTGCCGTCGGACCCGGGGTACTCATCCCTAGGCCCGAGACCGAGGTCCTCGTGGAAACTGCGCTCGCCCGGACCCCACGAGATGGAACAGTCGTCGACGTCGGCACGGGATCGGGGGCCATCGCTCTATCGATCAAGAACGAGCGACCGGATGTCCGCGTATGGGCCACCGACGACTCGGCCGACGCGCTGCACTGGGCGGCGGCCAACCGGCAGGCCCTTGGGCTCGAGGTCGAGATCGTCAACGGCGAGCTATTCGAAGGGTTGCCGCCGGATCTGTTGGAAAGCGTCGACGTGGTGGTCAGCAACCCACCGTACGTTGCGTTGTCGGAGCGCGATCTCGTGGGAGCCGACGTGATCGCCCACGAGCCACACCATGCGCTGTTCGCGGGCACCGATGGTCTCGCGGTGCTGGAGCGCCTCGCGAACGATTCAGTGCGGTGGCTTCGTCAGGGCGGTTGGTTGGTCTGCGAAGTCGGACACGAACAAGATGAGCGCGCCACCGCGTTGTTGGAACGAGAAGACTACGTCGACGTCGGGGCCCACTCCGATCTCACCGGGCGGCCCCGCATCATCGAGGGCCGCAAGCGGGGTCCGAGTGGATGACCTCGAGGCCGCGGGCGCGGCTCTGCGCAGGGGACGCCTCGTCGTGCTACCCACCGACACGGTCTACGGCGTCGGCGCGTTGCCCCGCTCGCGCGGGGGCGTGGCGGCGATCTTCGCCGCCAAGGGCCGGTCGGAGGAGAAGGCCATTCCCGTGCTGGCGGCATCGAGCGAGGACCTAGCCGACGTGGTCGTCTTCGATGACCGCGCCCGGGCTCTGGCCCGCTCGTTCTGGCCCGGCCCCCTTTCGCTTGTCATGCAACGCAATCCCGCCTGGCCCTACGACCTCGGTGGATCCGATACCTCGACCATTGCAGTGCGCATCCCCCGTAACCCGATTGCGCTCGGGTTGCTCGAGCGCACGGGACCGCTGGCGGTAACCAGTGCGAACCGCTCCGATGAGCCGGCCGCGACGACCGTTGCGCTCGCTCGCAAGGCGCTGAGCGACGCGGTGGCCGTCTATCTGGACGGGGGAGTGTGCGACGAGGATCCATCCAGCGTGGTCGCGGTGGTGGGCGAAGTTCAGATGCTGCGCGAGGGGGCCGTCTCGCTGGATGCTATCTACAAGGTCACGGAGTAGATGGCCGAGTACTTGTCCTTCAGGTAGTTGATCAAGGGCTGCGCCGTCGGCTGTTCGCCGAGCACCTTGGTCGCGAGGTCCTTGGCATCCTGCATGTGCCCTTTGCCGTGGATGTTGATCCGAAGCCACTCGAGCAGACGTTCGGTCTCGCCCTTGCGAAACTCGTCGTCGAACCCGCCCAGATCGGAACTCGCCTTGTCGAACAACGCCGCCGAGTAGAGCGTGCCGAGCGAGTAAGTCGGGAAGTAGCCATGCATTCCCCCCGACCAGTGCATGTCCTGGAGCACGCCATCGCCGTGGTTCTCGGGCCGAAGGCCGAGGTGCTCCTCCATCTTGTCGTCCCACGCACCGGGAAGGTCGGCGACGTCCAGTTCGTCTCGGAAGATCGCCAGCTCGAGCTCGAAACGCAGGACGATGTGGAGGTTGTAGGTGAGCTCGTCGGCCTCGACTCGGATCAGCGAGCGCTCGGGATAGTTGACGCCCTCGAAGAACTCTTCGGGGGTGACCAAGCCGAGCTCGCTCTCGAACAGCTTCTTGAGCTCGGGCAGCATGAACCCACTGAAGGCGCGGCTTCGCCCGACCTGGTTCTCCCACATTCGCGACTGCGATTCGTGCATGCCGAGCGACGCATACCGGCCGATCGGTAGGTCGTGCCACTGCTCGGGGAAACCCTGGTCGTAAAGCGCGTGGCCACTCTCGTGAAGCGTCGCGTAGATGGACGAGGGAAGATCGCGCTCGGTGTAGCGCGTGGTCTGGCGAATGTCGCCGCGCCCGACCTGGATCGTGAAGGGGTGGGGAGAAACGTCGAGCCTTCCCGCCTCGGCATCGAAACCGATATGCCTGGTCAACCACTGACTGAACTGGTCCTGCTTCTTGACGTCGTAGCTGCGTGACAGAAAGTCGGGCCGCGGTGTTCGAGCTTCCAGGACGGCGTCGACCACCGGGCGCAGGCCCTCGACGAGCTCCTCGAACATCGCCTCGACCTCGACCGAAGTCGAGCCCGGTTCGAAGAGGTCCAGTAGCGCGTCGTAACGCTCTTCGGCGTAACCCATCGCGTCGGCCTGCTGCTTCTTGAGGTCAACGATCTTGGTCAGATAGGGCTCGAACGCCTTCCAGTCCGATGCGGGCCTGGCCAGGGTCCATACCTGGTAGGCGCGGTTCGTGGTTTCGTTGAGCTCGCGGACCAGCTTGGCGGGGACCTTCGTCTCGCGGTCGTACTCACGTCGCAACAGGTAAACGCTGCGCTTCTTGACGTCGTCGAGCGAGGCGTCGGCCTCGAGCTCATCCAGAAGCTCGCCTACGGCCGGGTCGGTGAGGCGGTCGTGCATGATGGTGCCGATCGTCGCCGCGGCGCGCGCCCGGCTCTCTCCCCCCTTCGGGGGCATGAGCACCGCCTGATCCCACTCCACCAGGCTTTCCACTCCGGAGAGGTCGGTCAGCTCCTCGAGACGTTTGACGAGCTTGCTCCACGTGTCGGCCATGGGCGAGACCCTATCGCCCCGCCGGGCCGTTGTTGTGTAACTCTCGCTCCATGAAGGTTCTGTTCGTGTGCACGGGCAATCTCTGCCGTTCCCCCATGGCCGAGGGCTTGTTTCGGGACGAGCTGCGCCGGCGTGGTTGCGAGGGGATCGAGGTTGCCTCCTCGGGTACTTGGGGGATGGACGGCTCGCCCGCGACCCCCGAGGCGATCGAGGCCGTCGGCGCGTTCGAGGTGGACCTGACCGGGCATCGAGCGCGCTCGCTCGACGTCGCCGAAGCTGGAGGCGCCGACCTGGTGGTTGCCATGACGAGCGTGCATGTGCGCGAGCTCGAGCAGATGGCGCCGGACGCCACCGGCAAGACCGTGCTCTTGAAGCAGCTCGCCGAAACGGAGGTCGACGACGCCCCGCCCGGAGCCGGACTCGATCAGCGTCTGGCATCTCTCCTTGCGGGGCGCAAGCCGGCTTTGGTCCGAGCCCACGATCTCGACGACCCGATGGGGTTCCCGCTGGCCACCTACGAACGCACGGTCGCCGAGCTCATGAAGGGTCTCGAGCGCCTCGCCGACCTGCTTTGCGGGGTGCCGGGGCAAGCCCAGGACTAGGATGCACGAGTGCGCATAGCTCTGGGATCGGACCACGCCGGATACGAGCTCAAGACGGCCGTGGCCAAGCACCTCGCCAATGGGGGCCACGACGTGATCGACCTCGGGACCGACTCCGAGGAGTCCGTCGACTACCCCTCCTTTTGCGCGGCGGCGGGCCGCGCGGTCGTCGCCGGAGAGGCCGGCTTCGGCATCGTGTTCGGCGGGAGCGGCCAGGGCGAGCAGATTGCCGCGAACAAGGTCCACGGCGTGCGGGCGGCCCTTTGTCCCAACGAGTTCATGGCCCGGCTCGCCCGCGAGCACAACGACGCCAACGTCCTCGCGCTTGGGGGCCGGGTTCTCGGATTGGAGCTGGCCCTTGCGATCGTCGACGCTTTTCTTGCCACGGGTTTCGAGGGGGGCCGCCACGAGCGGAGAATCGGCCAAATCGCCGACATCGAGATCGACGAATGCGCGAGTCTGGCGAGAAGCGAGTTGCAGAAGGGAGACCCGAGTGAGTGATCCCGGCTGGTCCGACTGGGCTGCGGTGGAAAAGATCGACCCCGAGGCGGCCGAGGCCATCCTCGCTGAGGTGCATCGAGAGAACACCAAGGTCGAGCTCATCGCGGCCGAGAACTTCACCTCTCCCGCGGTGCTCGCCGCGCTGGGTTCGCCCCTGACCAACAAGTACGCGGAGGGGTATCCCGGCCGGCGCTACTACGGAGGCTGCGAGTACGTAGACGTCGTCGAGAGCCTGGCCATCGAGCGCGCCAAGAAGCTGTTCGGCGCCGAGCATGCCAACGTCCAGCCCCATGCGGGGGCTCAGGCCAACGCCGCCGCGTTCTTCGCCTTCCTCGAGCCCGGCGACACGTTCATGGGGATGGAGCTCGCGCACGGCGGGCATCTCACTCACGGCTCCCCGGTGAACTTCACCGGAAAGTTGTTCAAGGTCGTTTCCTACGGCGTGCGAAAAGACGACGAGCTGATCGACTACGACGAGGTGCGCGACATAGCCAAACGCGAACGCCCCAAGGTGATCGTCGGAGGAGCGACCGCGTACTCGAGGATCTGGGACTTCAAGATCCTCGCCGAGATCTCCAAAGAGGTCGGCGCAATACTGATCGTGGACGCGGCCCACTTCGCCGGCCTCGTCGCCGGGGGCGTTCACCCCAATCCCGTCGAGCACGCCGACGTGGTGACCGCCACTACCCACAAGACTCTGCGCGGCCCCCGGGGGGCCTTGATCATGTGCCGCGAGGAGCACGCCAAGGCCATCGACAAGAGCGTGTTTCCGGGCTGGCAGGGCGGACCCCTCATGCACTCGATCGCCGCCAAGGCCGTCGCATTCGCCGAGGCGCTGAGCGAGGAGTTCAAGGACTACGCCGCACAGGTGGTGGCGAACGCCCGGGCGATGGCCGAGACCCTGACGGACGAGGGACTGAGGATCGTCTCGGGAGGCACCGACAACCACCTCATGCTGGTGGACCTCCGGCCGGTGTCCCTCACCGGAAAGGAGGCCGAGGCGCGCCTCGACGCAGTGGGCATCACCGTCAACAAGAACGCGATTCCTTACGACCCCGAGAAACCCTTCGTGGCATCTGGCATTCGCGTGGGCACGCCCGCGATCACAACCTGTGGGATGAAGGAGTCTGAGGTATCTGAGGTGGCCAGGCTCATCGCAAGGGTCTTGAAGGACGACTCGGTCGGCACCGCCGACGAGGTACGCGCCGGAGTGGCCAAGCTCACCGATCGTTTCCGCCCCTACCCCGACGTCACCTAGTAAAAGGCCCGCTACTTGCTCGCATATCTGCTCGTTGGACTCTGCGCACTGTCGATCACCTTCATGGTGACGCCGATAGTGCGTTGGGGCGCAGTGCGCCTCAGGGTGATCGACAGGCCGAACGACCGCAAGGTGCACGCGGAGCCGACCCCGACGATGGGTGGCCTCGCGATGGCCATCGGTCTCGTCGGCGCGGGTGTGATCGCTTACTTCCTGCCGGAGCTCCGCGAGAAGTTCACCGAGAGCTCCGAGTTATTGGGGATCGGAGCGGGTGCGCTGGTCATCTTCTTTCTGGGGGCCGTCGACGACCTCCACGACCTGCCAGCGCCCGTCAAGCTTGCAGGCCAGGTGTTCGCCGCCGGCATCCTGTTCCTCTCTGGTGTTCAGATGAAGTACCTGCTGCTCCCCGGCGGCGAGGCGGTCTCGTTGTCAGACGATGTCTCCGTGCTGCTGACGATCATCTGGCTGGTTGCGATGGTCAACGCCGTGAACCTGGTCGACGGCCTCGATGGGCTGGCGGCGGGCATCGTTTCGATAGCGGCGTCCGCCTTCTTCGTCTACACCTTCAGGCTCGAGGGCCAGGAGTTCCTCAGCTCCGAGTCGTCCGCGCCGCTGGTCGCCATCATCATCGTTGGGGTCACGCTCGGCTTTCTGCGACACAACTTTCACCCGGCCAAGATCTTCATGGGCGATTCCGGGAGCATGCTGCTCGGTCTCGTGCTCGGGGGAGCGACGGTCGCGGGCATCGGCGCCCAGGGCGTCGGCGTATCGGTGGGGGAGAACGCCACGTCACAGGTGTTCCTGGCTTACTTCCCGCTGTTGATTCCGCTGGCCGTGATCGCGATTCCGCTGCTCGATGCGCTGTTCGCAATCATCAGGCGAGCCAGGCGAGGCAAGAACGTGTTTCTCGCGGACAAGGCCCACCTGCATCACC
>JBOGWV010000015.1:0-2267 GCA_050693975.1 Actinomycetota bacterium | reverse complement strand
AGGATGGCGCTGCAGTCCTACTCCTCGCTTCGAGCGGCATGGCTCAAGCTGGCGATGAACCAGGCCACCGGCGACGGGGGCACCTGCTTCGGCGACTCGGGCGGACCCCACTTCCTCGGGGGAGAGGACTCGAATCTCATCGTGTCGATCACCGTGACGGGCGACGCCGTGTGTAAGTCGAGCGACATGACCTATCGGGTCGACACTCCCGTGGCCCGGGACTTCCTCGACGAGTTCGTAGCCGTTCCGTAGAGCTCATCTGAAGTTACTGCTGTAGGGGGCTCCGGCCCCCTACAGTTGTCGGCGTGAACAAAACGCGCACCTCCGCTCGCTCGACTCCTCTTCCCACCGGAAGGGTCACCTTCCTCTTCACCGACATCGAGGGGTCGACCAAGCTTCTGCACCGACTCGGCGACGAGTACGCCGAGGTTCTTGCGGCACACCATCGGCTGCTGCGAGCCGCGTTTACCAACCACGACGGCTGCGAGGTCGACGTTCAGGGGGACGGGTTCTTCGTTTCGTTCGGCCGCGCTAACGACGCCATCGCGGCTGCGCTCGAATCCCAGCGCGCGCTCCACGCGCAGGAGTGGCCGCACAACGAGGTGGTCCGCGTGCGCATGGGCATTCACTCTGGCGAGCCGATGGTGGTCGACGACAACTACGTCGGCATAGACGTTCATCGAGCCGCCCGCATCGCAAGCGCGGCGCACGGGGGCCAGGTGATCCTGTCCGAGAGCACCTACACGAAGTTGTCGCCCGACCAGAAGGGCGAGCTCTTGGTCAAGGACCTCGGCGCGCACCGGCTCAAGGACCTCGAGCAGGCCGAACGGATACTGCAACTGGCCCCGGCCGGTCTACCCGTTGAGTTCCCACCGCTTCGGTCGCTACGCCCTCCGACCAACGTGCCCCGGCACCTCGAGGCTCTGGTCGGTCGCCACGACGATCTACGAGCCCTTCACGCCAAGCTGCTCGACGCCGATACGCGGTTGGTTACCGTCACCGGTCCCGGAGGCATCGGCAAGACGCGGCTCTGCGCCGCGGTTGCGCTCGACCTGGTCGACGACTTCACCAGTGGGGTCTTCTTCGTTGACCTCACGACCGCGACCACCGCCGAGCTGGTCGCGTCGAGGATCGCTCAGGACCTCCAGGTCCCCGTCGAGGGTGAGCGCGACGCCGCGGATGTCCTGGTCGACCATCTCGGCGACAAGCACTTGCTGCTCGTGCTCGATAACTTCGAACAGGCGATCGGCGGAGCCGGCGTGGTGCGGAGGCTGCTTCAGTCGAGCCGTAACCTGACGGTGCTCGCGACCAGCCGGGTGCTGCTGTCGATTCAGGGCGAGATGGAGTACGCGCTGCCTCCCCTCGGCCTGCCCAGCGATGCGTCACGCGACGAGGTCGAACGCTCGGACGCGGCACGACTGTTCGTCGAACGAGCCGCGCGGGCGCGGCCCGGTTTCGTTGTGACCGATGAGAACGCGCCCACCATCGCGGCCATCTGCAAGCTCCTCGATGGGCTACCTCTAGCCATCGAGTTGGCGGCGGCGCGCATCAAGCTGATGCCCCCCGAGGGACTGCTCGGTCGGCTCGACAACCGGCTCAAGTTGCTTACCGGTGGGTCCGGTGATGCTCCGGCCAGACACCGGGCGCTGCGCGCCACGATCGATTGGAGCTACGACCTGCTGTCCGCGAACGAGCGAGAGCTGTTTCGGGATCTGTCGGTGTTCAGTGGCGGCGCGACTCTCGAGGCGACGGAACGGGTTGTCGAGAACGATGCAGATGTGCTCGACGGCTTGGCCGCGCTAGTCGATCACAGCCTGGTCCGCCAGCGGGATGAGGACGGCGTGCGCTTCTCGATGCTGCAGACGATCCGGGACTACGCGCTGGAGCTGCTCGAGGAGCACGAGGGTGAAGCCGGTGTGAGGGATCGCCATGCTCACTACTTCCTCGAGGTCGCCGAGACCTTTGCCGCGGCCGAGGGGGACGAGACCGCCGCGCACGCTCAGATCGACAACGAGCACGACAACATGCGGGCCGCGCTGAACTGGTGGCTCGAACGCGCCACCGAACAACCCGAACCGAACGCGGGACTTGCGATGCGCCTCGCTGTCGCGCTGGGCCGCTTCTGGTACCGGCACGGTCACGCGGTCGAAGGCAGCGAATGGCTAGAACGGACGCTCGCCAACCACGTCGAGGGACTGGAAGATGTGCACGCCAACGGGCAGCGCCTGCTCGGGGTTCTCATGGACCAACGCGGAGACCTCGAACGC
>JBOGWV010000014.1:0-12439 GCA_050693975.1 Actinomycetota bacterium | reverse complement strand
TGCACAATCTGGTCGAAGGCATGGCGATCGCGTCGGGAATGCCGAAGCCCCGCGTTTACGTGGTCGAGGACGAGGCCCCCAACGCCTTCGCGACGGGGCGCGATCCGGAGCACTCGGCGATCGCGGTGACGACAGGGCTGTTACAAAAGATGAACCGGGACGAGCTCGAGGGCGTGCTCGCACACGAGATGAGCCATATTCAAAACCGCGACATTCTGGTTATGACCATCGCAGTGACTCTTGTGGGAGTCATCATCTTGCTGGCCGACTGGTTACTGAGGGCGTTGTGGTGGGGCGGTGCGTCGCGCGACGGTAATGGCAACAGCAATGCCGGCGCGATCTTCGCCCTGCTGGGTGTCGCGCTGATGATCTTCGCTCCGTTGATCGCTCAGCTGATGCACTTCGCGGTGTCGCGGCGGAGGGAGTTCCTTGCGGACGCCGACGCAGTGAACTTCACCCGCAACCCCGCAGGTCTCATCTCGGCCCTGGAGAAACTCAAGTCCGATGAGACAGTGGTGCGCTCCGCATCGAGGGCAACCGCCCACATGTGGATCGAGGAACCCAACGCGCTCGAAGCCCAGGGCGGTCCACGCGGCAAGCGCACCAACAAGTCGGGGGCATGGCTCAACCGGATGTTCGCAACGCACCCTCCGCTCGACGAGCGGATTGAGGCGCTACAAACGATGACGTTCGGTTACGGAACGGGCACTGAGGGCCAGGCCGTCCCCCCGCCCCCGCAGGCCTAGCTTCTTTCGACCAATGCCCACCCCGACGCGGGGCTGAGGTGGAAGGTTCAAGACCTCGCTGGATTGACACCGTCGGTGGGTGCGTCAAACTATGGTTCCACTCAAGGATGGGCGGCACTCGTAGCGGGCAATTAGCATGCCTCGGTGGAAGAGAGGTTCGCCATGCCAGATCAGATTTCGGACGACGTCTACCAACGCGTCGGCGACGAACTCGGCGATCTGCTTCGACACGCCAACGATTGGGCCGAAAGAACTCGGAGCGAAGCCAAAATGGAGGCCGCCCAGGTCACCAACCGCGCCGCGGAAACCGCCCAACGAGTCGTGGGCGAAGCCGAAAAGACGGCGGCCACCGTTCGGGCCGAGGCCGAGAGATCCGCCACCACCCTGCAGTCCGAGGCGGAGAGATCGGCCACCGCCATGCAGTCCCAAGCCGAGCAGACGGCTGCGCGGCTGCGCGCAGAGGCAGAAACCACTGCCGCAAGAGTCAAGGCCGACGCCGAGCAACAGGCGGAACGCACCGTCAAAGAGGCCGAAGCCCGCGTCGCGGAGTTGCATGAGGCCGAAGCAGACGCGCGGCAGCGGATCGACACCCTCAAGCGACGGCTCCTCACCGTGGTGGAGGAGCTCGACGAAGAGACGTCGGATGGGCTCGATGAGGAGCCCAAAGAGGAGCTGGAAGTCGAGGGGGACGGCGACGAAACACCGGAGGACTCGCCGGCGGGTCTGCTTGACGAGGACGGCGAGGACGAGCCCCTCGTACTTGACTCGGAAGAGATAGCGACGGGGGGTCGCACGGATGAACGATGAGTCTGCTTCCATCGGCGAGCGAATAACCGCTGAAGGAATCGAGAACGTTCAGTTTCCAATGCGCGTTCGCGGCTACGACCGCGAGGAAGTTGACGCGTTCCTCAGTGTGGTGGCTACAGAGGTGCGAGCGCTTCTCGAAGCTCGACCTCCATCGAGCATGGATGAAGAAGAGGCCGATCCCTATGCCAAGTTGGGCTCTGACGCGGGCCGTTTGATGCAGCTTGCGCGCGACCATGCAGATCGAATCGAGCGCGAAACACGGGGACAGCTTGCCTCCGAGCGAGCTGCCGCCGATGCCGAGATCGCCGAGCTCAAAGAACATGCCGAGACGGAGGCATCCGCCCTCAGGGAGATGGCCGTCCGCGACGTTACGTCCATGCGAGACGAGGCGGACCGGGTCCGAAGCGATACCGAGGTTCGCTCGGCTGAGATGTTGATCGAGGCCGAAAACGAGGCCGCGCGAGCACGCGAGTCGGCCCAGGCAGAGCGCCGAGAGGCCGATGCAGAGCTACGCGACCTCAAGGCCGCCGCGTCAGAGGACGCCAAGCGCGTAAAACTGAAGGCCCGCGCGGACTACACCGTGGTGACGCGCGAGGCTCAGCGCGAGGCCAACCGGATCGAGAAAGAGGCTCGCCAGCGTGCGGACCATCTTAAGGACGAAGCCGAGGCCGACGCCGCCGATCGACTTCGCAAAGCACGTGCCGAGGTTCGGAAGCTGCGTGAGACAGAGGCGGAGCTAAGGCAACGAATCGACTCGTCGAGGGGCGAGCTCGACGACGCCGGCATGGGTGAGGAGAAGGATGAGGCGGGCGTTTCCGACTACAAACCCCAGCCCATCGACCTCACAGATAGTCGGAGCGGCCCCGTCTAAGCGCGGGTGAGGCTCCACTTCGCTCGAGAGCCATCGCGCTCGTCGCCAGCGCTACGTGCGAGAACGCTTGTGGAAAGTTGCCGACCAGTCGCTCCCGAGTGGCGTCGTACTGTTCGGCCAGCAGGCCGACGTCATTCCTTAAAGAGAGCAGTCGAACGAATAGTTCCTCAGCTTCGTCGTGGCGCCCGATGAGTTCGAGGCAATCGACCAGCCAGAAACTGCACATCAGGAACGAACCCTCATCGCCTGGAAGACCGTCGGCCTCTTCCGTAGCAATGTAGCGATGAACGAATCCGTCGACGACGAGATCGCGCCGGATCGCATCGATGGTACCGACCATCCTCGGGTCGGTTGCCTCGATGAACCCAACCAGCGGAAGAATCAGCAGCGAGGCATCCAGAGAGCTATCGTCGTATGCGCGCGTGAAGTAGCCGAGTTTGCGGTCGAAGCCTTGCTCGAAGACCTCCTCTCGAATCTCCGAGCGCACCGCCTTCCAATGGCCGAGCGGACCGCTTCGCCCGAAGTTCTCGATCATCGAGATGCCCCGGTCGACGGCCACCCAGGCCATGACCTTGGAATGAACGAACTGGCGTCGTCCCGAGCGAACCTCCCAGATGCCCTCGTCGGGGTCGTGCCAGTGCTCGCAAACGAACTCGACGATCTCGCTCTGTAGTTCCCATGCCTCGGGAACCGGTTCGTTGCCGGTGCGGGCGGCCGAATGAAGTGCGTCCATGATCTCCCCGTAGACATCGAGCTGGAACTGTTCGACCGCGGCGTTGCCGATGCGCACCGGCGCGGAGTTCTCGTAGCCCCTCAGCCACGGGAGTACAACCTCGGTCAGCCGGCGCTCCCCGCGGACGCCGTACATGATTTGCAGCTCCTCGGGATCTCCCGCCACGGCGCGCAACAACCAATCGCGCCACTCGGATGCCTCCGAGGTAAACCCATGGTCGAGTAACACCTCGAGCGTGAAGGTCGCATCCCGCAGCCAGCAATAGCGATAGTCCCAGTTGCGAACCCCCCCGATGTCCTCGGGCAGCGATGTCGTTGGAGCCGCCACGATTCCGCCGGTCGGCGAGTAGGTCAGAGCCTTGAGGACCAGCAGACTGCGGATTACCTCCGGTCGCCACTTGCCGTCGTAGGTGCAACGTGCCGCCCAGTCGCGCCAGAAGCGGTCCGTGCGATCGACCAGCCAGTCGCAATCCGCATGGACGTCGAGGTCGGGCGGGTCCAGATGCGAGGGATGAGAGCGTGCCATGAACATCGCCCGTTCGCCGGGTCTCAGCTCGAAGGCGGAGCTAACGACCCCGCCCTCGACCTCGAGGGACACGGTGGCTTGAAGGTCGAGTGCGTCCGGTCCTCCAACCGCCTCCACCGAGTCCGTGCCGGATCCGCGTTTGTCCTGCGGTCCGGCCGAGCCCACCCCGCCTTGAGCTCGGAGCCACGGCGTGATCCCGCCGTAGTCGAAGCGCGGGGCGAAGTCCATGGTCATCGGCACGCTGCCCGAGAGCCCCTCTACAATCCGCACCACGACGTCATGCGTATGGGCGAGACGCGGGTCGGTCGCGCTTTCCTCCTGCTCGATCGGGAGGCAGTCGGTGAGCCTCACAGACCCTTCGGTGGTCGTAAAGACGCTTTCGAGAACCATCGATTCGTGCCGGTAAGCGCGCTCGCTGGTGAAGTCGCCCGATGCCGGCGCGATTCGCCAGTGGCCGCCTCGCTGTTCATCCAGAATCGCAGCAAGGCATGCAGAGGAATCGAAGCGCGGAAGGCAGAGCCAGTCGATCGAGCCGTCGCGAGACACGAGGGCGGCGGAATGAGTGTCTCCAAGAAACGCGTAGTCCTCTATCAGAGCCATCGCCAGAGCGTACGCACTACGCCGAGTTGTGGGGCGCGATCAGGTGGCCGGACTCGCGCTACTTGATACGGTCGATCCAGGTGGCGATCGCGGCTATCGCCTCGTCCCAGGCCTGATGGGTGGTGCGGCCGGATGACTTGCGGACCTTGAGCGAGTGGTCTCCGTCCTTGATGACGACGACATCGGCTTTGAGGCGCCGCTTACCGATGACGTCGGCAAGGGTGTCGAGCGGGCAGAACGGGTCGCGCGTGCCCTCGACGAACAGCTGAGGGCGCTTGATCTTCTGTAGGTGCGCGTCGCGAATCCGATCGGGCCGCCCGGGGGGATGCAGTGGGTACCCGAGGTAGACGAGACCGTTCACCGCGGTACCGTCCGACACTATGTGGGACGCGATGCGACCCCCCATGGACTTGCCACCAAGCACCAGCTTCTCCGGCGAACGCTCCGCTCGCACCTGTTCGACAATCTCGTTGTAGGTCGCCTCGAGCACCGGCTGCTTGTCCGGCGCACGCCTGCCTTCGTCCGTGTAGCGAAAGTTGAAGCGGCACACCGACAGATCATCCGAGCCGAGCGCCTGAGCAAAATAGGTCATGTACTCGTGGTTCATGTCCGCGCCCGCGCCGTGGGCGAGCACCAGCACGGTTCCCGCGGAATCGGCGCCGTCCCAAAGTAGGTTCACGACCCACCTCCTCGAGGTGTGAGCAAGAAGACCGGATGCATCGCGGCCTCGGCCTCGAAGGCCTCGACCGGCGAAGTTATGCCCGCCTCGAAGTAGGGCCACACCACGGGAGCGAGAATGACGTAACGCTTCAACACCGGCGCCGCTTGGCGAGCTTCGACCTCCGCCACCGAGTACTCCTCACTGGAGCCACCTCGACTCAGCGTGACGGTTCCGGAGGCGCGGGCGTTATACACCCAAGAGACCGTTCCGTAGGGGGCGACGAGCCAGCATTGCCCGTCGTGGCGGACTATTTGAACGGGATTGGTACGAAGCTGCCCGGACCTGCGGCCGCGTGTAGTCAGCAGGTAGGCGGACTTCGGTACGACACCCAAGCCGATGAAGCGAGCGACCATCGCGTTTGCGCCGCGTCGAACGATGCCGTGCCGGTACCGCTTCACTACTCACCCGGGCTGGAGGAAATGGGGGGCGCGATGAAGGTGCGCCTGCCTGCTTGCTCGATGATGTCGGCCCTGAGGACACGCCGGACTCTCCGAACCTCTCGTAATGGCACGAGAGCCATGGAATCGCGCTGATCGGCTATGAGCTGCAGCTCATCGATCGCGTTCTCCAACTCGGCCACCGCATCAAAGTGGAGCACGCGCGTTCGTTCGATCTCGTCTTCGAGTTCGAGGATGCGGACAACACCCGCGAGGTTGATGCCCTCGTTGGTTAGCTCTTGGATCTTGCGAAGCAGCGCGATATCGCTATCCGAGTAGCGGCGCGTGTTGCCGGCCGTCCGTTGGGGATGGAGGAGCCCCTTGCGCTCGTAGATTCGAAGCGTTTGAGGATGCACGCCGGCCAGCTCGGCCGCGACCGAGATGACGTAGATCGCCCTGTCCCGACTCGATGCTCCGTCCATCGTCATGACACCTTCTCGTTGCGGGCGCCCGTGTTCAGGTAGGACTCGATGTGTTTCCGTGGGCTCTCCTTGTGAGCCTGCTGGAACTCCTCGAGAAGCTGCTTCTCCTGACGAGAGAGCTTCTTCGGGATCTCGACTTCGACCTTCACGAGTAGGTCGCCCGTGCCGCCCTTGGTTCGTGGCCCCCCGCGGCCCCGTACACGCAACGTCTTGCCGGTATTGGTGCCGGCGGGGACCTTGACGGTCACGGGTTCCGCGAGCGTCGGCACCTGGATCTTTGCGCCCAGGGCAGCCTCGGCGATCGTCAGCGGAAGATGAATGACGAGATCACCGTTGTTTCCGAGTTCGAAGACCTCATGCGGTCGGACGTGCACCCGGACGTAGAGATCACCGGGAACCCCGTCGCCCGGAGCCGCTTCGCCTCGGCCGGCAACCCGTATGCGCGCGCCGTCACCCACGCCGGCGGGAATACGAATCTTGGAGGAACTCTGTGGAATGGTCACGGTCGTCCCGTTAACGGCATCCTCGAAGTCCAGGGTCACCTCGGTTTCAAGGTCACGACCTTGCCGCTGGCGGCCGCGCGAGCGGAATCCGAAAAGGTCTTCGAAAATGCCGCCTCCCCCACCATCGGCAGCCCCTCCGAAAAGGTCCTGCAGGTCCTCGACGTTGATGCGGACGTTGCCCTGACCCTCGCCGGGCCGGAAGCCGTAGAAACGCTGGCCTCCGGCCTCGACGAAGGCCCTCATCTGGTCGTACTCGGCCCGTTTGTCGTCGTGGGACAGCACCGAATGAGCCTCGGAGATCGCCTTGAAGCGCTGCTCGGCATCCTTGTCACCCTTGTTCGCATCCGGATGGTATTTCTGCGCCAGCTTTCTGTAGGCGCGCTTGATCTCGTCCTTGGTCGCCTCTTTCGAGACACCGAGGACGGCGTAGAAATCCTTCTCCATCCAGTCGCGCTGGGCCATACGGTTGCCCTCTTATCCTTCTGCTTGCTGTTCGTTCGAGTCATCATCCGACGCCGGACGTGCGACCACGACCTTCGCGTGTCTGAGGACCTCGTCCTTGAGGCGATAGCCCTTGAGCAGGACCTCGGCCACCGTCTCTTCGGTAACGTTCGGATCCTCGTGCGAGGCCATCGCGTCGTGCACGTGATAGTCGAACGGCCGGCCCTCTGCGGGAATCTCGGTGAGTCCCTCGTCCTGCAACACGCGCAAGAGGTCCTTCTGCACGATCTCGAGCCCCGACGCATCCTCGGCATGGGCCATGGCCCGGTCGAAGTTGTCCAGAACGGGGAGAAGTCGCGCTATGAGGTCCTTGTTGGCCGTAGCAATCGCCCGGGTCTGCTCCCTGGTCATGCGCTTAAGCTTGTCCTGCTGATCGGAAAGCTGATACAGCAACTGATTGTTCTTGTCGCGCAAGCTTTCGATCTCACTCACCGCGACCGCGTCGGGAGTCTCCGCCGTCTCCGAAGGGGAGGAGGGCTCACCCTCCACCCCTTCACCTTGCGTGCTCGAGACGCGGCGGTCGGTGACCCGGATTCGCCTGCGCTCTTGTTCGTCGTTGGGTCCCACGGCTAGGCGCTCTGCTCCTTGTCGTCGCCATCCTCGTCGACGACCTCGGCGTCAACGACGTCATCCTTCGATGACGCGGCGTCGGCGGGCTCGCTCTCGGCCGGCTGATTCTGAGCGGCCTGATAAACCACCTGGGCGATCTGTTGCGTCGCGGTCATCAGGGCCTCGCTCGTCGACTTGATGCGTTCTACGTCGGAACCCTTGAGGGCCTCCTTGGCGTCGTTGAGCGCAGACTCGACGCTGGACCTGGTCGACTCGTCGAGCTTGTCACCGTGCTCCTTGAGCGACTTTTCGCTCTGGTAAATGACGTTGTCGGCCTGGTTGCGAGCCTCGGCCTCCGCGCGGCGGGCTTTGTCCTCGTTCGCATGAGCCTCGGCTTCTTTCATCATCCGCTCGATCTCATCATCGGCGAGCTTGGTGCCGCCGGTGATGGTCATGGACTGCTCCTTGCCGGTGCCCTTGTCCTGGGCATGCACGTTGACGATGCCGTTGGCGTCGATGTCGAAAGTGACCTCGATTTGAGGCATGCCGCGTGGAGCGGGCGGTATGTCGGTGAGCTGGAACTTGCCCAGAGACTTGTTGCGGTATGCCATCTCGGCCTCGCCCTGTAGCACGTGGATCTCGACCGAAGGCTGGTTGTCGGCCGCGGTCGTAAACGTCTCACTGCGCTTGGTCGGGATGGTCGTGTTGCGCTCGATCAGGCGAGTGAAGATGCCTCCCTGCGTTTCAACGCCGAGACTCAACGGAGTTACGTCGAGCAACAGCACATCTTTGACCTCGCCCTTGAGCACGCCGGCCTGCACCGCGGCGCCGACCGAGACGACCTCGTCCGGGTTCACGCCCTGGTGTGGCTCCTGGCCGCCGGTGAGGTTTTTCACCATCTCGCGCACCATCGGCATGCGAGTCGAGCCGCCGACCAGGATGATGTGGTCGATCTTGTCGACCGAGATGTTGGCGTCCTTCACCGCCTGCTCGAACGGCGAGCGGCAACGATCGAGCAGGTCCTCTGTCATGCGCTCGAACTCGCTGCGGGAAAGAGTCTCCTCGAGGTGAAGGGGACCCTGGTCGCTCGCGGTAACGAACGGGAGGTTGATCGTGGTGGACTGAGTGGAGCTCAGCTCCATCTTGGCCTTCTCGCCCGCCTCCTTGAGGCGCTGCATCGCCATCTTGTCCTTGGACAGGTCGATGCCGTTGCCGTCGTTGAACTTCTTGACGAGCCAGTCGATCACGCGCTGGTCCCAGTCGTCCCCCCCGAGGTGGGTGTCACCGTGGGTGGCCCTGACCTCGAAGACGCCGTCACCGAGATCGAGCAGCGACACATCGAAGGTTCCTCCACCGAGGTCGAAGACGAGGATGGTCTGGTCCTCACCCTCCTTGTCGAGCCCGTAGGCCAGTGCCGCGGCGGTGGGCTCGTTGATGATGCGCAGCACCTCGAGACCGGCGATCTGCCCTGCCTCCTTGGTGGCCTGGCGCTGGGCGTCGTCGAAGTAAGCGGGCACCGTGATTACGGCCTCGGTGACCTTGTCGCCCAGGTACGACTCCGCATCGGTCCGCAGCTTCGCCAGGATGCGGGCGGAGATCTCCTGCGGAGACCACTTCTTGCCGTCGATGTCGGTGGAGTGGTCGGTTCCCATCTCGCGCTTGATCGAGCGGATGGTGCGATCGGGGTTGGTGATGGCCTGGCGCTTGGCGACCTCGCCCACGAGGATCTCGCCGCTCTTGGAAAAGGCCACTACCGAGGGAGTGGTGCGAGCACCCTCGGCGTTGGGGATGACGGTGGGCTCGCCACCCTCGAGTACGGACACGACGGAATTGGTCGTCCCGAGATCGATTCCTACTGCTTTAGGCATGGGGTTACCTCCTGGAGGGGCTGAAACTGAATCACGGCCATGGTCTAACTTGAGTGCATGATTGTCAACTCTGTTAGCTCAACCACACTCAGCTAGGGACTATTCCCCCTCCGGCGGCCGGTTATGCCCCTCCTCAGCCGCTTCCCGCCCGCCCGGACCATCCCCCTCGAGCACCCCGGCCAGCTCCGAGCGCCTCGCGATACCGAGCTTCCTGTAGACCTTGCTGAGATGGGCCTCGACCGCCTTGACGGTCACGAACAGGGCCTCCGCCACGGCTCGGTTGCTGAGTCCGGTGGCCACCAGGTTCGCCACCCGCCGCTCGCCGGGGGTGAGCGCTCCGACCCCCCTGACCTCGAGCCGGCGAGGACGCCCGCCGGCTTCGGCGATGAGCTTGAGGGTCTGTCCCGCCAGCAGCAGCGCGCCCTGCTCACGCGCCCGATCGAACCCGCTGAGCAACAACTCCCTGGCCTCGGTTCTCTCGCCGAGCTTGGTCAGGCCGCGCCCGAGATCGACGAGCGCGTGCGCATGCTCGACCGTCGCCTCGGATCGTTCGGCGTGCGCCACGGCCTCGCGCAGCATATCGACCCCGGCGGTCCCGCCTAGGGCCAAGCCCGCGACTCTCAAGGCAAGAGAAACGGCACGCGGCGCTCCCCAAAGCCTTGCCCGTTCCAGGTGGTCATCGTCTACCAGCGACTCGGCTAGGGGGAGGTTCCTGGTGCGAACGGCCGCCGTGCCCAGGTAGAGACGCCAGGAGCCCACCGACAGAGCATTGAGAAACGCGTTCTGCTCGATACGCCTGCGCGCCTCCGAGAGGTCGACCACGGCGACGTCATTACGGTCATGCAACAAGTGCCAGCGGCCTCGGGCTTCGAGGAAGAGGCCGAACTCGGGCCGGTGACGGTGATCGTCGTCCGAGACGGACGTGATCACGTTCCCGGCACTCGAAAGATCGCCAGAATCCATGAGCGCATGTGCGAGCTGTGCGTAAGCCGACACCAGAAACAGCCTCCAGCCCAACCGGTGGGCGTCGATCGCCTGTTCGGCGTCGGCGATGGCATCCGGAATGCGCCCGGCAAGTCGCAACGGATACGAGCGGTTGTGGCACGCCGTCGCGAATCCGTTGACCAACCCGCGCGCCCGAGCGTCCGCGATCGCCCGATCCGAGACCGAGATCGCCGCTTCCAACTCGTCGGCCACGAACAGGACGCCCGAGACGATCGGGACGGTCATGCCGTCACCGCCCTCGTCCTCGATCAAGGCGCCGTTTCCGTAAGCGCGGCGCGTCAACGCTACGGCTCTCTCTCGCTCCCTGCCGGAGGCGCACAACGAAAAGGCCGCCTGGGCCAGCACCGCGCGTTCAACCCCAAGTACGTCGTCGACAGCACCCTCGACCACGTTCTCGATTCGTCGTCGGGTCGCATCCTGGAGGCTCGGCTCGAGAAACCCGGCCAAGACATAGGTGGCCTCGAGCTCGCGCCGTAACCTCTGATGGCCCCGCCCCAACTCCTCGAAGCCGGGATCGACCACGCCGGCAGCTTCGCGACGCAAGCCCGCCCCGATCAGGGCCTTGGCGATCCGAAGACGAGCTCCGGCACGTTGCCCCGGATCGGAACACAGATTGGCCGCTTCTGCGCTGCGGCTCGCGGCCCGAGGCGAACCCGACATGGCCTCCGCCTCCCCGAGCTCGACCAGCACTTGCACCCGCGCTTCCACCGACATGGAACCGGCCAGAACCCTTTGGAGATAGTCGATGGCGATGGCCGGCGAACCCCGCCTCTTGGCTCGCGCCGCGGCCGCTCGCAAGATGCCGTCCGTGTCGATGCCCTCGACCGTTCCCGCAAGAAGCACGTGCGGAGCGATCTTCTCTGGGGGAGCGGCCGAAGCATCCAGCACGCGCACGGCGTCCTCATGAGCCCGGGCTCGCTCGGGTGGCGCGATGTCCTTGTAGGTAGACAGGCGCACTATCGGGTGCACGAAAGAGAGTGGCTCGCTGGGCCTGAGGATCCCGGAGGCGGTAAGCGCGGCAGCCCACTCCAGCGCGGTCTCGACGTCGATGCGCGCCAGCCGAGCCGCATGATCGAGATCAGCCTCCTCGTCGAGCACCGCGACACTTTGAGCGAGCCGCACGGCACCGGGGTCCATGAGGGAGAGCCTGCGATGGACCGACTCTGCGACGGTGCTCGGTCCCTGATCGCGCACCCGGTCTATTTCGTCGTCCGCCCCCGTGACCACATCACCGGAGAGGTCTTCCAGGAGCGCGGTCAGGTAAAAGGGGTTGCCGCCGGTGGCCTCGAAACAGGCCGCACAGAAACGATGCGTCGCCTGCGCGAAGACCCCGCGAACCAAGTCCTCACTGGCAGCCGGGCTGAGGGCACCGATCTGCAGACGTCGACAGCCGGGATGCTGGCGCAGTTCGATGACAGAAGCCATTAGTTCCGGCTCGTAGGTGCGGGTTGCGACCACAACGGCCACAGGAAGGTCCTCAACGCGCGCCGCAAGGTAGGAAAGGAAGCGCATAGAGGCCGCATCCACCCATCTCCCGTCGTCGATCAGGATCGCGACCGGGCTTTGCTCGGCAAGGTTCGCGGTCAACCAGAAGAGCCCCTCGAACAACGAAGCGCTGTCATGCGGCACATCGACAACTTGGTCGAGTAGCGGAACGGCCAGGGCGGCCGAACCGGCAAGAAGAGCGCTCTGCTCCGCCTCGTCGAGGCTTCGCATGAAGGTCCCGAAGAGCCCTTCCACCATGACCAGGGGAACCTCGCGCTCACGCTCCTTGCCCCGCCCCGACAGGATGTTGAACTCGCGCCGCGCGGCCGCGGCGCGGATCTCCTCCAAGAGAGTGGTCTTGCCCACCCCGGCAGGACCCTCGACGAGGAGCGGCTTGGCCAGTCGATCGGCGAGAAAGACGGTGGTCGCGATCGCGTCGTCCACGAGGTAGCCGGTCGCGGCCAACCGGGAGCGGACATCCTGGACGGACGCGAACCGCCGTTCGTCCTGCGGATCGACCGTCATGTCGGATCCTCCGCTCCGATTGCAGACTCAAGCGCGGAGTGCTGAGCTGCCGGTTCGCCTGGCGTACAACCGTTCGTTTAACGTACGGCGCGGCACTAGTGGACGTCCACTCCAGGATGCCGGACGTCCACCCGTCTACGC
>JBOGWV010000013.1:0-2887 GCA_050693975.1 Actinomycetota bacterium | reverse complement strand
CCTTCACGGCCATGGGCCGTTTCGGCAACGTCATGCTGATCAACGGAGAGACGGAGTTCTCCGACAAAGCGGCTGCCGGCGAGGTCGTGCGGCTGAATCTCGTCAATACGGCGAACACTCGGATCTTTAACTTCGGGCTCCGCGGAGCCCGCATGAAGCTGGTCGGAGGGGACAGCGGCCGCTACGAGAGAGAAGTGTTCGTCGACGAAGTGATGCTGTCGCCATCGGAACGGGCGATCGTCGACGTTCTCTTCGAGACGGAGGGCCAAGTCCTGCTCGAGCATCGGACACCAGAGCACATCTACGAACTGGGGAGTTTCATCGTCGACGGGACGCTGCAGAGCTCGGCCGCTGCTGCATTCCCCGAGCTACGAGTGGACCCGAAGCTCACCGAGGAGCGCCGGTCGATCGCATTCGACTTCGATCGCGAGCCGGACAAGACGCTTTCCTTCACCTCCGAGATGCCCCTCCTTTACGGCGGTGGGGCTGCGGCGGCTACTTCTTACGTCTGTCCGATGCACCCCGAGGTCACCGACACGAAAGAGAGCAGCTGTCCGAAGTGCGGGATGAAGCTGATCCCGGCGGCGGCGCCCGCGGCCACTTCCTACGTATGTCCCATGCACCCCGAGGTCACGGACACCGAAGCGAGCACCTGTCCGAAGTGTGGGATGAAACTGATCCCAGCGTCGTCGGATGCTCCCGCTGCTTCCCACGATCATGACCACGGTCACGGCGACACCGGGGACGGTCTCGAATGGGAAGACCTCATGCCGGACATCAACAGGCAGACAGACCTCAGCAACATGATCTGGAAGTTGGTCGATAAGGAAACCGGCGCGGTGAACCACGAGATCTCTTGGGACTTCAAGCTCGACGAGCGCGTCAAGATCCGGCTCGTGAACGAGATGGAGGGCTCTGATCATCCCATGCACCACCCGTTCCACGTCCACGGCGCGGGACGTTTCCTGATCCTGTCGCGGGACGGTCGACCTGAAGACAACCTGGTTTGGAAGGACACCGTTCTCCTGCGAGCCGGCGAGACGGTGGACATCCTCCTGCACCTGACGAACCCAGGTCTTTGGATGGCGCACTGCCACATCGCCGAGCATACGGAGAGCGGGATGATGTTTAGCTTCCGAGTGGAGCCATGAGCGGGTGGTGGCCGTACGTCTATCACTCAATCCGGGACCTTCAGTGGTGCCCTCGTTCCCTTCGTCGGTAACGGAGGAAAATCAGTCGCGGGCGGGACCCTGCTGGATGGCCCACCCGTTGCCGTCCGGGTCGCTGAAGAAGGCGAAGGCGTTGAACACCTCCAGATCGACCTCGACGGGTCGGAACTCGCCAGCTTGCTGGTCGTATGTCTTGATCTCGCTGATCTCCACTCCCCGCTCCTCGAGCTCGGCCCGCGTGGCGCGGAGGTCCGACGTCGTGATCTGGAGGCCCTGGAGCGACCCGGGCTCCATGTCGGGGGTGCCCGGCCCCTTCACCATGGAGATGGAGCACGCCGATCCCGGGGGCGTCATCTGGACGACGCGAAACTCCTCGTTAGGTTGCGAATCGACGTCCACGTTGAAGCCCGCCTGTTCGTAAAAGGCCTTGGCCCGGTCCACATCGGAGACGGGGACTACCACGACCTCGAGTCTCAGATCCATCATGCATCACCTCTCCTCGCCATAATCGCAGGTATCCCTCGTCATTCTCGCTTCGCTGCGCTGCGACCTCGGTCGGCGGAAGAGGGACAAACCTCGCAAGGCCTCGTCACAACGTGACGATTTCTTCTGAAGTGCCTATCAAATCCGGATGCACCCGCGTAGCTTGGCGAAGCAAGCCAATGAGGCGCGCGCCTTTCTGGCCTTTCGAGCGCACGTTTCTCTGAACGTGATCTCAACCTCGCCCAGGAAGCCTCGTTCCCTCGCTGGGGGGAGTATCGGAAGTGGGAGCCATCAGGTGAATCCTCAGAAGACCGCAAGAATCTTCGGCTGGTTGTTCATAGCCACCTTCTTTACGAGCATCGGATCAAAGATCCTCTTCGTGAGTGGAGTGGGCGGTAGCTTCAGCGAGCTACGCTTCATCCCGGGCGCCGTTTCAGAGAACAGCGTGTACCTGGGCGCGATCCTCGAGTTCGGGGTCATCGTGACCAATATCGCCACTGCCGTGGTGATCTATCCGATCGTTAAGCGACAGAGCGAAAAGGTCGCGCTCGGGTACGTGACCGCGCGGATAATTGAGTCCGCCTTCATTCTGGTCGGCATCATGAGCATCATTTCGATCGTGTCTCTGAGCGATGCCTTGGCCGGAGCTACAGGAGCCGAGGCCACCGCGCTCGCCGTCCAGGGCAATTCCCTCGCAGCCACATACGACTGGGCGTTCCTGTTCGGTCCGGGGCTGGTGGTCGGTTTCGGGAACGGGTTGATGCTGGGTTACCTGATGTACCGCTCGGGTCTCGTGCCTCGTCGTATGGCGATGTTGGGGTTGATCGGCGGCCCGATGTTGATCGTCTCGTTCGTACTCATCCTGTTCGGCGTCTACGAGAACGGGTCTGGGCCGGCGTTCCTGATGGCGCTGCCGGAGATCGCTTGGGAAGCGTCGCTCGGTATCTACGCGGCTTGGAAGGGGTTCAGGCCGTCGCCCATCACATCTGAGGTTTCCGAACAGGTAAGGGCGGAGCCAACTCCGGCCGCGGTCTGAGGGTCAGTTTCCGACAGGGGACACGTAGGGGCGCGCTGGTAGTAGGCGCGCTCCCACCGTTCCGCATGAAGTCACACAAAGGCAGGGAAGATGAACGTGAGAACCGACGCAACGTACCCGGCACGACTCAACATCGACTTTCCGGACCGCGGTCTCGACCGCATGACGACATTTCTGCGCCTCGTTTATGTCATCCCGG
>JBOGWV010000012.1:0-2965 GCA_050693975.1 Actinomycetota bacterium | reverse complement strand
GAACACCGTAACGATCCCGATGATTATGAAGATCGCGCCGAATAGCACGAGGGGGCCGATGTACCAGTCCATCTGACGGTCGAGAGAGTCGTCGGCATCCGACTCCGTACCAAGCTTCACCACGAACTCGGGACCGGCGGGCTGCTTGAAGTGCAGATGTTCGCGTTTGCCTTCTACGACGTCGGCGAGACCCTGCAGCAGGTCGATGATCTCGGTTGCGTCCACCGTCAGCGTGGCCTCGTTCAGCGTGTCGCCGTTGCGATCCTGAATCTTCATGGGGGTATTCTCCCGCACATGCCGGCCGACCCGAAGCTGTTGGACGAAGATCAGAGAGCGCTCGTGGGGCTCGTGAGGGAGTTCTGCGCGGGCGAGGTGGTCCCCACAGTGGACGACTTCGAGCGGCGCGGTGAGGATCCGGCGACCCTGTACACCAAGCTGGCCGAGCTCGGGCTGTCCGGCCTTCCCTTTCCCGAGGAGTACGGAGGTGGGGGACAGAGCTACACGACGTACCTACTGGTTATCGAAGAGCTCGCCTATCACTACCTGTCGCTGGCGATCGGAGTATCGGTGCACACCCTGTGTGCGTTCGCCGTAAACGAGTTCGGGAGCGACCTCCAGCGCAAGGAGATCCTCACCAAGCTTGCCGGCGGCGAGTGGTACGGCGCCTACTCGTTGTCCGAGTCGGGCGCCGGTTCCGACGCCGCGGCGCTGTCGACCAAGGCCCTGCGCGGCGAGGGCTCCTACCGACTCAACGGCGGGAAGCTGTGGTGCACGCGCGGCAACGAGGCCGACCTGGTGCTGATGATGGCTCGCACGGGAGAGGCAGGGCCCGCCGGGATCTCATCGTTTTTGATCGAGAAGGGAACGCCGGGCTTCGAGGGCACGAAGAAGGAAGACAAGATGGGCTGGCGTTCGTCGCCGACGTGGCTGTTGACGCTCGACGACGTCGAGGTTCCCGACTCGCGAAGGCTGGGCGAGGAGGGCATGGGCTTTCGCGTCGCGATGGCCTCGCTCGATTCCGGGCGGCTCGGCATAGCGGCCTGCGGAATCGGCCTCGCTCAGGCCGCGCTCGACGCGGCCCTCAGCTTTACGGGCGAGCGAGAGCAGTTTGGCAGGCCCGTCGGCTCGAACGAGGGCGTGCAGTTCATGCTTGCGGACATGTCTACACAGATCGAGGCCGGCCGCCGTCTCTACCGGCATGCCGCGGCCCTGCGGGATGCAGGTGAGGACTACGGACTTCAGGCCGCCCAGGCCAAGCTGTTCTGCACCGACACAGCGATGAAGGTCTCGATCGACGCACTGCAGCTCCACGGCGGTTACGGCTACGTCACCGAGTACCCGGCCGAGCGATACATGCGCGACGCCAAGGGTCTGCAGATCGTCGAGGGCACCAACCAGATCCAGCGCTACGTGATCGGACGCCGCCTAACCAAGCCCAAGTAGCGTGCGCAGGCTAGTACCTGTAGATCGCCGCGATCGGACCTTCGCAGGGCATGGCTTCGTCGTCGAGCGCGAGCACGCGTCCTCCGTTGATCAGGCTGCGGCGCGCGGTCAGGTCGTGTAGCTCCTCGGCGCCCGATTCCCGCCCGTTGCTGGGCTCGAGCGAGCGACTATCGGCATCGACCTTGGCCCACTCCTGAGCGCCGTCCTGCACGAACAGCGTATCGACGCGGCCGTCGTGAGCCGCCCATAGCACCTGCTCGAGTTCGCAGGCCGCGCCGTCGTGGGCCAGGGCCGTCTCGTAACGGTCCTTTAGCTCGTTCATCTGCTTTTCGAAGTGAGCCTCCATGATCGGGCGAGCCGCTTCGAGCAGTTGCTCGGGCCTCAGGTGATCGGGGTTGCCGTCGATACCGTTGGTCAGCACGGCGGAGTAGTCGGTCGTTTCCCGGTACATGGCGCGGACGTAATCGACCGCGGCCAATACCAGGGGAGCCCCCCGCGAGATCAGATGCCTGGAGACGCCGACGTCGACGGCATGGACGTAACGACGGACCTGGCCCTTGTGGTCCTCTCCGTCGTCTCCGTGGCCGGGGCCCGTTGCAGTGGGGTGTCTCGACTCGTGCTTCTGTAGATCGTCGTAGCGCAGCGCTTCGTCGAGGCTGTGAGGGATGTCGAACTCCGACTTGTCAACTTCAGTGGCTCCCTGAGCGGTGCACTCGATCAACCGGACCGCTCCCTGACTGAGCGCCAAAACGTAGAACGTCGCGCCGTGGGCGAGGGGCCGGAACAGCGGCACGACGTAGGGCGAGTCGGCAACAACCACTTGCTGGCGCAGCGAGAAGGGAAGCCTGAAGCGTTCGAACGTGTCGGGTGTCCGCAACAGGGCCAGGCCCTCCTGCTGGTGATTCCAGAAATCCCGGTCGCCGAGCAGCGAGCGCAGCGGTTCGAGCATTCTCACGACCTCGGAGCGCGACATGTCGCGGGCGACGAGCCGCTCATCGATCCCGGCCAGCGCGTTCTTCAACAAAACCGCGTTCTGTTCGGGCTGAGCCGTGACCCGCACGGTGGGGAGATAGATCGACACCGCGGGCGAAGAGGTGGTTTCGATCAGTCCCTTGAGCTCGGTGGCTTCAACGGCGGTCGAGGCTAGCTGTGGCACATGTCCTCCCGGTCTCGAGGGTCGGGCGCTAGGACGTGCGTTACCCGAGGTCTATCTTCGCAAAAAGCGGACCAATCGTCTTGCCCGTCACTCCAAGTCAAAAAATGGGTCGACTGTGGGCGGAGCGATCTGTAGCTTGAATGACCTTCATGACACTGACCGAGCACGTCCGGGCCCCGCAAGGGGAAGACGGCGTTGAACGCGAGCGCGTGGTCGTAATCGGGGGTGGACCGGCGGGATTGGCCGTTGCGGCCGTACTGAAGTCGAAGCAGATCGACGCGCTCATCTTGGATCGAGCCGCCTCCATCGGAGCGAGTTGGATGGCTCACTACGACCGCCTGCATCTGCATACCGTCCGTTGGCTCT
>JBOGWV010000011.1:0-4548 GCA_050693975.1 Actinomycetota bacterium | reverse complement strand
GGCCCCCTCGGTTTCGACAAACGTCTTGGTGAATCGGATCAGCTTGCGGTCGGCCTTGAGGCCGGCCGCCTTCATGGCGTCGATGAAGCCTCGGTAGCGCGCCTTGCCGGTCGAGTAACGCTCCGGGCCGACGATGTGGGCGATCCTGGTGTGCCCCAGCTCGACCAGGTGGTTGACGGCCAGCATGGTACCCATTCGGTCGTCGGTGATGACGGCGAAGGCTCGGCTGGAGTCGACCGTGCGGTTGACGAGCACGATCGGCACATCGGCGGCGATGGCGTCCTCGATCAAGGGATGATCTCGCTCGGCCGTGGCCATGATGAAGCCTTCGACCTGCCGGTCCTTCATGCTTTCAAAGTGAATCCGCTCCTTGTCGGGGTCGTTGTCCGAGTTCGCGAGCAGGGCGGTGTAGCCCGACTTGGCCAGTTCGTCCTCGATACCGCGCACGATGGGCGGAAACAGGGGGTTTGTGAGGTCCGGCACGAGCACCCCGATCGTGAACGAGCGATTGATCTTGAGCCCTCTGGCCATCGAGTTGGGCCGGTACCCGAGTTCCTCGGCCGCCTCCATGACCTTCTTGGCCGTGACCTGGTTCACAAGCGAACGCGTCTGGGGGTTAAGGGCGCGCGAGGCGGTACCGGCGTGAACTCCCGCACGCTTGGCGACGTCCCTCAGCGTTACTGCCGTGGTCGACATGGTTCGGCCTCGCTGCCCTCGTATGAACACGACCGGCGCCTCGTGAGCCTAAAGCGTAGCCATCGCGGCGGCCGGGCAATCGCCCCCTCCGGGGGCCGGTGATGAAACGTGCCTTGACAATCGCACGCCACCCTCGAATACTGCAAACGATTGCTGCAGGGTGCCGACTTTGGGGGGAGGAAGCCGTGGGGGAGGCGCCCACCGTTGCGATTCTGGGAACCCGCTACATCGATTTCACCGTCGAGGAAGACATCCTCGGCCCCCACGGGGTGGTGTTGACCTCGGGTGATGGGGCGAGCGGTGACGCCATCGTCGAGCAGGCCTCGTCGGCCGGGGTGGTGCTCGCCGGCTCTCGTCCCCGCTTCGACGCCCCAACGCTGGCCCGGCTCCGCTGCCGGGGGATCGTTCGCTACGGCGTGGGGGTGGAGAAAATCGATCTCGAGGCGGCCGCGCGCGCCGGCATTTGGGTTGCCTACGTGCCCGACTACGGCACCGACGCGGTCGCGCTTCACTCCGTGACGCTGATGCTCACCTGTCTCCGGCGGGTGCCGCAGGCCGACGCGGTGGTCAAGGCCGGCGGCTGGGGCTTCGCGGAGTTGAGACCACTGCGCACTCCCGAGGCGCTCACGGTGGGTATCGTCGGATTCGGTCGGATCGGCAGGCGCGTTGCGGACTTTCTGTCGCCGTTTGGTTTCCAATTGATGGCCACAGATGCATTCGTCGACGTCGAGTCGGCCGCACCCGGTGTTCGCTCGGTTGCGTTCGACGAGTTGCTGAGCCGCGCGGACGTGGTGACGCTTCACGCGCCGGGGCACGCGGACGGCGCCCCGCTGATCGGTCGGGACGAAATCAAGCTCTTCAAACCCGGCTCTGTAATCGTGAACACGGCGCGCGGATCGCTGGTCGACGCCTCCGCGCTGGTTGCAGGGCTCGAAGAGGGGCGACCGGGTTTCGCCGCCCTCGACGTGTTCGAACAGGAACCGCCGGTCGAACGCTTCGGGGCCGTGGCCGATCGCGTGGTGCTAACTCCTCACATGGCCTGGTACACGCAGGAGTCGGAACTCGATTTGCGGACCAAGGCGGCACGCGAGGCGCTTCGTATTCTTCAGGGCGATGCACCATTGAATCCGGTTGCGAAACCAAAAGGGGCTGCATGAACGAGTCTCTGTACGACCTGACCAGTCCCGACGTGCGCGAGCGACTCGCCCAGGTTCCGATAGCCGTGCTCCCGATCGGCAGCGTCGAGCAGCACGGACCGCATCTGCCGTGCGGAACGGACACCATGGCCGCCGACCTCGTAGCGCGCGATCTCGCTCGCCGTATCGGCGCGCTGCACGCTCCGCTCTGCGCCTATGGGGTCACTCCGATCCATGCCGGACACCCCGGCACCGTCACGCTCAGGCGCTCGACTTTCGAGGCTCTGTTGACGGACGTCTGCTCGGAACTCATCTCGATGGGAGCGCGCACCCTGGTGCTCGTCAACTGGCACGAGATAAACACTGCGTCCCTGAACGCGATAGCGACCGACCTTCAGGAGGACAACGACGTTCGCGCCTTCGTGGCACAGGCCTGCTACGTGGCGCAGCGCATCTATGCGGACGACGGAGGCTCGCTGACTCACGGGGGGAGCATCGAGACGATGGCCGTGATGGCGCACGATCCGTCCCTGCTGCGCGTCGACCGAGCCGGCGACCCCACACGCCCCCCCGGAGCCGAGGAGGCCGACGCCATGAGGCGGTCGCACGAGGTCTACGGCTTCGTGACCGACGTCACAGAGATCGCCGCCGACGGATGGTACGGGGACCCTGCCTGGGCGACGCCCGAGCGGGCGTCTACCTTCCCGGGCGCGGTCACGGATCAGATAGTTGCCAGGCTCGAAGCCATAGGCGCGCTGCGGTGATGCAGGATCTGTCGGTCGAGATCAAGAGAGGAACGACACATGAGTGACAAGGTCAGGCTCGCCTCCGTCGGTTTGGGGCGGTGGGCCCGAGTTCTGGCGCGGGGCGCGCAGCGCGGTGACGTCGTCGAGCTCGCGAGCTGCTTCTCTCGCAGCGCGGATAAGCGCACCGCGTTTCAAAAAGAGTTCGGCATCGCGCGTTCGGCCTCGAGCTACGAGGAGTTGCTCGCCGACCCCGACATCGAGGGCGTGGTGATCACCACCCCGAACGACACCCACAAAGACGTCATCCTGCAGGCCCTAGAGGCGGGCAAGGCCATTTACGTTGACAAGCCGATCGCTCACACGCTGGAGGACGCCATGGCCATCGAGGCCGGTGTCCGCTCCACCGGGCGGGTCTTCGCGGTGGGGCACAGCGCCAGGCGTCTGGCCGGACATCGCACCATCAAGAAGTGGTACGAGGACGGGCGGCTGGGCCAGATCTCGCTGGTCGAGGCAAACTTCTCGAACGAGCGTGGCCTCGAGCTCAACGAGAACACGTGGCGCTTCTACGCATCCAAGAGCCCCGGCGGCACCCTCATCCAGTTGGGGGTTCATCACGCCGACAACCTTCAGTTTCTGCTGGGCCCGGTCAAGTCGGTCAACGCCAACGTGAAGAAGCTGTACACGCGCTCCGAGGTCCCCGACGCGACGATGGTCATCTGCGAGTTCTCGGGCGGGATACTCGGGTATCTCGGCTGCGGCTGGGCCTCACCGGGCGTGTACACGATGAACGTGCTGGGGACGAAGGCCAACCTCTTCTACGACCTCGATTTCACGCACTGGAACGAGTCGCACCTGGCCGACAAGTACAGCACGCTCCGTTCGCAGTTCTACGGAGAGTCGGAACGGCAGACGGTCGATCTTCCCCCGAGCGACATGTTCCGCGAGCAGCTCGATGAGTTCGCGCTTGCGATTCGCAACAAGGCAACCGTCGAGGTTGGAATCGACGAGTCGATCAACTCATTGGCCGTGGTGCGCGCGGCGCTCGAGTCCTCCGATCGCAGAGGGCAGTCGGTCGAGGTCGCCGAGGTTATCGAGGCGGCACGCGCTTGAAAGGCTCGAGGGATTCGCCGGAATGAGAACCGGACTAATTCGTACGGACAAGTTGATTGGTCGAGCGGAGGGAGAAGAAGTGAAGCACCGGTTGCTGTACCTGATCCTGGCGGTGGCGTTGATCGCCGCGGCCTGTGGTGGCGACGACGAAGGAGGAGGAGGGGGTAGCGCGGAAGAGGCGGTGGAGGAGGGCCCAAGCATCGAGAGGGTTCAGCTCGCCATCGACACCGATGACTACATGAACAACCTCGCCTGGGTAATAGCCGATGAGAGCTACTGGCCCGACCTCGGCTTCGAGGAGTCCGCCGAGGTCTTCGCCACCGAGGAGTACATCCCCGGCCTGCTGGGCGGGGACGTGTGGGTGGCTCAGGGCGAGAGCGATGTCATCTGGGCCGCGCTGGACGAGGGCAGCGTGCCTCTCAAGATAATCGGCGTCGAGAAGGACACCGAGGCCTGGTTCCTGGGCATTCGCGAGGGCGTCGACCCCGAAAACCTGGAGGGGCTAAAGATCAGCGGAGGGCCCACCGGAGACCGGAACATCACGGTCGGCGAGAAGGCTCTCGAGGACTACGGCGTTGACCCGGAGAGCATGGAATGGGTCCCGGTCGCGGGCAGCTCGGACGAGCGGTTGACCGCCCTGATCGCCGGCCAGATCGACGTGGCCGTTCTCCAGCCGCGCCACCTCATTCCTCTGGATGAGGCCGGCGGCGAGATGATCTATCAGGAGTTCGTTGACTCCCCGCAGGAGGTATGGGTGGTCACCGAGGAGTTCCTGAACAACGACAAGGGCGCGGTCTGCGCGTACCTGGAGGGCCGCATCGCCGCCAAGCAGTGGATCGGCGAGGGCGAGGACTACACCG
>JBOGWV010000010.1:0-5969 GCA_050693975.1 Actinomycetota bacterium | reverse complement strand
CTCTTCGACTTGCTCGGCACCGTCTCCTGACGCTCTCGTCCGAACAGGAGGATGTCAGAGACCGCCTTACGAATGGAGGTGGGGTTGATGCCGTTGGCCTCGTTGTAGGCGAGCTGGATCATGCGACACCGCTGGGTCTCGTCGATCGCCCGCCGCATCGAATCGGTGACCTCGTCGGCGTACATGATGACCGCGCCTTCGACATTGCGTGCTGCTCGTCCGATCGTCTGGATCAGCGAGGTCTGGCTGCGCAGATAGCCCTCTTTGTCGGCGTCGAGGATCGCGACCAGCGACACCTCTGGCAGGTCGAGGCCCTCGCGGAGCAGGTTGATGCCGACGAGCACGTCGAACTCCCCCAGCCGAAGATCCCTGAGTATCTCGATGCGCTCGACCGTGTCGATGTCGGCGTGCAGGTAGCGAACCCTGATGCCGGACTCGAGCAGATAGTCGGTCAGGTCCTCAGCCATCTTCTTGGTCAGCGTCGTGACGAGCACGCGCTCGGTGGCTTCGGTTCGCTTGCGGATCTCCTCCATGAGGTCGTCGATCTGCCCCTTGGTGGGACGGATCTGAACCTCGGGGTCGACCAGCCCGGTGGGGCGAACGATCTGTTCGACGAAGCGCCCGCCCATCCGCCGTTCAAAGGGCCCGGGAGTCGCGCTCATGAACACGACTTGATTCACCTCGTCCAGGAACTCGTCGAAACGGAGTGGGCGGTTGTCCAGCGCGCTCGGGAGCCGGAAGCCGTGTTCGACCAGCGTCTCCTTGCGCGACTTATCGCCCTCGTACATGCCGTTGAGCTGAGGGACCCCGACGTGGCTCTCATCGAGCACCACCAGGAAGTCGTCGGGAAAGTAGTCGAGGAGGGTGTTGGGCCTGCTGCCGGCCGACCGGTCCTCGATGTGACGGGAGTAGTTCTCGATGCCGTTGCAGAAGCCGACCTCGCGCAGCATCTCGAGGTCGTACTCCGTACGCATCCTGAGACGCTGGGCCTCGAGCAACCTGTTCTCGCCCGTCAGCATCTGCAGTTGCTCCTGGAGCTCGATCTCGATGGCCGTGATCGCCTTCGACAGACGTTCCTGCGAGGCGACGTAGTGCGAGGCGGGATAGACCTCGTAGTGTCCGAGCTCCGAGATGAGCTCGCCGGTCACCGTATCGAGCATCACGATCCGGTCCACCTCGTCGCCGAAGAGCTCCACGCGGACGGCCTTCTCCTCGTAGGCGGGAAAGATCTCGATGGTGTCGCCGCGTACCCGGAACTTGCCGCGCACGAAGTTGACATCGTTGCGCTCGTACTGGATGTCGACCAGCCTGTCGATGATGAAGTCCCTGTCCGCCGTGCCACCGCGGGCGAGGCTGACCGTCTGGTTCAGATACTCCTCAGGCGAGCCCAGCCCGAAGATGCACGACACGCTCGCGACGATCAGGACGTCGTTGCGCTGCAACAGCGCGCTCGTCGCGGCGTGACGAAGCCGCTCGATCTCGTCGTTGACCGACGAGTCCTTCTCGATATAGGTGTCGCTCGACGGCACGTAGGCCTCGGGCTGGTAGTAGTCGTAGTAGCTGACGAAGTATTCGACCGCGTTGTTCGGGAAAAACTGCTTGAACTCATTGCAGAGTTGCGCCGCCAGGGATTTGTTGGGGGCGATGACCAGAGTGGGCTTCTGAATGGTCTCCAGAGCCCATGCCACGGTGGCGGTCTTACCCGTACCCGTCGCCCCCAGCAGGGTCGAGAAGCGCTCGCCCGTTTGAACGCGCTCGGTCAGCCCCGCGATCGCGGTGGGCTGATCCCCGGCGGGGGCGAAGTCGGCTTCGACTTTGAATGGGGGCATCACAAGAGTGTAACTATGCGACCGGGATTAGATCAGTGATGCGTGGAAGGCCTCGCGCGTGGCCTCTACGTGGGCCCACATCAGCTCTCCGGCTTCGTCTGATGACCTGCGCTCGATCGCATCGACGATCTGACCGTGCTCGGCCCAGGATGGCCGACCTCGCACCTCGACCACGGGCCCGAAGTACCAGCGGATGCGTTTGTCCAAGCGACCGACCATGCCGGCGAGCACACTGTTCTCGGCAACCCGGGTGAGAACTCGATGAAAGGTGGTATTCGACGCCACCACAGCCGATGGGTCTCCGTCGCCCAACGCCTGTCTCCCCTCCTCGAGTGCTTCGCGGAGCGCCTCGAGGTCATCGGTCGAACGATTGACGGCGGCCTGCTGAGCGGCCTCGACCTCCAATGCTCGTCGAACGGCGAAGACCTCGTCCACCTCCCGCACCGTGGGCTCGTGTACGAATGCTCCCTGGCGCGGTCTCAGGTCCACCCATCCGTCGCGCTGGAGTAATTGGAGGGCCTCCCGAACCGGGTTCCGGCTGGTTCCAAACTCCGCTGCTAACTCCAGCTCCGAGAGGTGCTCGCCCGGCCGCAAGGTTCGCTCGACGATGAGATCCTCGAGTGTGTCGTAGACGCGGAGGCGAAGTGGGGGCCCGGTTTCGAGACTCCCTATGCGCCCCTTCACCGACGACGAGCGGGGAATCCTAGACGTGACCGCTCACACCCCCTTCTCCCTGCTCGACCAGCTTCGGCGCCTCGCCGTTGGCGCCCACCAGGTGACAGGCCACATGATGACCTCCCCCGACGTCGCGCAACACCGGTTCCTCGACCTTGTTGCGTTCCTCGACGATCGGGCAGCGCGTATGAAACGAGCATCCCGACGGCGGGTTCATCGGGCTGGGGATATCACCCTGGAGCACGACCCGCCTGCGGGATCGCTGCACTTCGGGATCGGGCACCGGCACCGCCGACAAGAGCGATTGCGTGTAGGGATGCTTGGGATCTGCGAACAGTCGGTCGCGCGGCGCCATCTCGACTATCTTCCCGAGGTACATCACTGCGACGCGATGACAGAAGTACTCGACCGTCGAGAGATCGTGGGCCACGAACAGGCATGCGAACCCCATCTCCTCTTGGAGGTCCACCAAGAGGTTGAGGATCGATGCCTGCACCGAGACGTCGAGCGCGGAGACGGGCTCGTCCGCTATCAATAGATTGGGGCGAAGGCTGAGGGCCCTTGCAATTCCCACGCGCTGGCGCTGGCCTCCCGACAGCTCATGCGGGAAACGCTGACGCAACTGTTCGCCCAACCCCACTTTGTCGAACAGATCCTGCACACGGTCGCCGAGCTCCGATCCCCCGGCAATGCCGTGCAGCTCGAGAGGCTGCCCGACCAGTTGCCCACACGTCATACGCGGGTTGAGCGACGAATAGGGATCCTGGAACACCATGTGCATCTGCCGGCGGTGGGGACGCATGTGTTGACGCGACAGGTGTGTGATGTCCTGCCCCAGTAGTGTCACGGTCCCAGCCGTGGGCTCGAGTAAGCGCATGATGCACCTTGCTGTGGTCGACTTACCACTTCCGGACTCACCCACCAGCCCGAGTACCTCGCCGGGAGCGATCGCCAACGACACATCGTCGACCGCGTAGACGAGCTCGCCGGTCGCACTGAGCCGGCCCGAGACCTGAAAGTGCTTCTTCAGACCGGTCACCTCGAGGACGGGCGCGGTCACTTGGCTTCGCCTCGCTCGCCTGGGTAGAAGCAGGCGACGAAGTGATCTGGTCGCTCCTCGGTCAGCGCGGGTAGCTCGGAGCGGGTGCGGTCATCGGCCCGGGGGCAGCGCGGCGCGAACACGCAATGGTCCGGCGGGGCGCTTAGTGACGGCACCAACCCGGGAATCTCTTGGAGTCGACTCTCACCGCGCATCGAACCCACCCGCGGTATCGCTCCCAACAACCCCATCGTGTAGGGATGCTGGGGGTGCGCGAACAGCTCCCCTGCATCTGCCTCCTCGACCTTCCGGCCCGCGTACATGACGACTACCCGCTCCGCGATGTCGGCAACGACACCGAGGTCGTGTGTGATCAACAGAACCGCCGTGCCGAGCTGGTCACGCAGGTCCCGCATTACGTCGAGGATGCCCGCCTGAATGGTCACATCCAGTGCGGTGGTCGGCTCGTCGGCTATGAGGATCTTGGGGTTGCAGGCCACCGCCATGGCGATCATCACGCGCTGGCGCATTCCGCCGGAGAGCTGGTGTGGATACTCCTTGACCCGGCGCGCGGGAGCGGGAATGCCGACCAGTTCGAACAGCTCCACCACCCGCTTCGCGGCCGCGTCGCGAGACATGCCTTCGTGGCGGCGCAGGACCTCCCCGACCTGCCGTCCCACCCTGAACACGGGGTTCAGCGAGGTCATGGGCTCCTGGAAGACCATCGAGATCTCCTTGCCCCGGATCTGCTTCATGTGCCCGCTGGACATCCCGAGCATGTTGTGGCCGTCGAACGATACGGACCCGGATGGCTCGGCGGACTTCGGGAGAAGGCCGAGAATCGACATCGCCGTTACCGATTTCCCGCAGCCCGACTCACCCACCAATGCCAGAACCTGTTTCTCCTCGAGTTGAAACGACACGTCGCTAACCGCCTGCACCGGCCCGTCCTCGGTAACGAAGCGCACGGACAGATCCCGCACATCAAGAAGAGGGCTCATGTCAGCGTCATCTTCGGATCGAGTACATCGCGCAGCCCGTCGCCCAGCAGATTGAATGACATGGTCGTCAAGAAGATAGCGAGACCGGGGAACAGGGCCAGCCACGGCCCCTGCGTGATGTACGACTGCGCCCCTGCGAGCATGACTCCCCATGACGGCGTCGGCGGTTGCACCCCGAGACCGAGAAATGAAAGCAGTGACTCGCCGATGATCGCCGCAGGGACGGCCACGGTCGCCTGCACCAGCAGTGGGCTCAGCGCGTTGGGAAGTATGTAGCTGCCGAGAATCACGCGGTCGGTCGCTCCGTCGGCCACCGCCGCCGCCACGTAGTCCTCCTCTCGCAACCCCAATACCTCTCCGCGCGTGATCCTGATCACCGCCGGGATCTGCGAGATGCCCAGCGCCAGAGTCGCATTCGTCAACGACGGGCCCAGGATGGCGGCCAGCCCTACCGCCAGGATCAGAAACGGAAACGAAAGCAGCACATCCGTGAATCGCATGATGATCGGGTCCCACCAACCTCGGTAGTAGCCGGCGACCAGTCCGAGTGGCACCGCAATGACTATCGCGAGCAGTGTGGCCAGCACGCCCGCCTGAATCGAGGCCCGCGCACCAAAGATGATGCGCGAAAGCACATCACGCCCCAACTCGTCGGTACCCAGGAGGTGGGCGCCGCCGGGCTGCTGCAAGGTGGCCCCAAAGTCCTGCTGCGCGGGATCGAATGGAGCCAGAACCGGCGCGAAAATCGCGACGAGCACCACCAGGACGGAAAAGGCCAATCCGAACACCGCGGGGGGTCGCTTGAGGAACCTCCGGCGCAGTCGGGCTCTGCGACGAGCGCGCGGATTGAGGACGATCTCGGCCGTCGTCATGCTTGGGTACCGGCTATTCGAATACGGGGGTTGAGCACCGAATACAACAGGTCGACCAACAGGTTGACGATGATGTAACCGGCCGTGGTCACCAAGATGACACCCTGGATCACCGGGAAGTCTCGTTGGAATACTGCTTCGACGATCAGCTTTCCGAAGCCGGGGATGACGAAGATCTGCTCAGTGACGACGGCGCCCGAGATCAATGCGCCCAGCTGAAGCCCCACGACGGTAGTCACCGTGATAAGGCTGTTACGAAACGCGTGAATGCCGATAACGCTCCGCTCGCTCAGGCCCTTAGACCTCGCGGTGCGCACGTAGTCCTCGCTGAGCGACTCCAACATGGCGGAACGCATCTGCCTCATGACCACGGCCGCCAGGCCGCTTCCAAGGACGAACGCGGGCATGATCATGTGACGCAGGTTGTCTACGGGGTTCGAGAAGAACGGCTCATAACCTGAAGCGGGCAGCAACGGCAAGTAGATGGCGAACGCGAGGATCAGCATCAACCCGAGCCAGAAGTTCGGAACCGACAACCCGAACAGTGCCACGC
>JBOGWV010000009.1:0-3454 GCA_050693975.1 Actinomycetota bacterium | reverse complement strand
GTCCACCGACTGACGCATGGTCTCCGTCCAAGGCTCTGCCCCCAGGATGCCGAGGCTCAAGGAGATGTCCTCGGGCGCGATCCCGCGTGCGGCGAACTCCTGCACGAGTGTGAGCCCATAGCTCGGCGTGCACGAGATCATGTCCGGCCGAAAGTCCGCGATCAGAAGAAGCTGTCGTTCGGTCATGCCTCCGGACACGGGCACGACCGTCATACCCAGACGCTCGGCCCCGTAGTGAAGCCCGAGCCCACCGGTGAACAACCCATAGCCGTATGCGTTGTGCAACATCAATCCAGGTTTGGCCCCGGCCATCGCCAGACAGCGTGCGTTGACGCGAGCGAAGAGATCGACATCGCCGCGCGTGTAACCGACAACGGTTGGTTTTCCCGTCGTGCCCGACGACGCGTGGATGCGGCTGAGATCGTCGCTGGCGACCCCGAACAAACCGAACGGGTAATTGGCCCTCAGATCCTTCTTGTACGTGATCGGGAGTTTCGTGATGTCGTCGATCGACGAGATATCGCCGGGCTTTACGCCCGCCTCGTCGAGCTTGTGATGATAGAAGTCGACGCCGTCGTACACGCGGTCGACCAGGTCGACGAGCCGCTCGGACTGTAGTGGCCGCAGCTCCGTAGCCGCCATCGACTCGAACTCGGCTTCGTAGATCACCCGCACCGCACCCCCGGTTAGCTCTGGCCCTCGGCTCCGTAGAAGATGTCCGGCCTCCGCAGCCGCTTGGCCTCCTGATACTGCACCCAACGATGCTCGAGCTGGTCGAAGGTGTCCTGCACTCTGCTCGCGGGCAACACGACCTGCTCGGTCGAACCGGTCGCGATGAGATCGCCGAGCTCTGAGGTTGCGCTGCAGTCGCAAATAATCTTCCTGCCTTCGGTTGCGACGTGCTTCGCGATGACCTCGACGCGCATCCCCGGCAACGCCGAGGCGAGATGCTGCACGGTGACCGCGCTGCCGATACCTTCGTCCGGTTCCTCGAGGAACGGGATGATGACCTTGCGCCCCGCCTCCTCCATGTGTTTGGCGATCCAGTAGGTGGCGTAAACGGGATGGATCTTCCCGAGCTCCCCGAAGTCGACGGTCATCTCCTCGGTAATGACAACCCCGAGATGACCCTCGTAACCCTGGGGAATCTCTTTCACAGCCGACCCGTTAGTTCCTGGCCAGCCGCAGCCGCACGCCGGCCCACGCGGGTTCCGGATTGGAGAAGTCGCTACGGTGGTGGACCCCGCGTGACTCCGTACGCAGAAAGGCAGCGCGCGCCACCAGCCGCGCGGCACGCGCCCCGAAGCGAAGCTCGAGGACGGCCCGGTTGGCCGACAGCGGGAGGCGAGCAAACTCCTCCAGTTCTGCGGGGACGCGCTGTAACCCCGAAGAGTCACGTTCGATGCCCAGCAGCGAGGAGCAGATGTCCTTGAGCCTGGACCAGGCCTCGTCCACATCGATCTTCGACTCGTGCAAGCGCGGAGCCTCGGGCAACGACTTGACTCGTCCCGCGCGCTGCCCGGCTATAGCCCTTGCGGCGCGACGTCCGAACACGAGTGCCTCGGCAAGGGAGTTACCCGCCAACCGGTTGGCTCCATGCACTCCGGTGCACGCGCACTCGCCGACCGCGTAGAGGCGAGGGATAGACGAGCGTCCGTCGAGGTCGGTCTGTGCTCCCCCGATCGCGTAATGAGCCGCCGGCAGCACCGGCAGGAGGTCCTGTGACGGGTCGAGCCCCAACGTCCGGCATCCCGCGATCACGGTCGGAAACTCGCGCGTTAGCTGTTCTGGATCGAGATGACGGCAATCGCGCCACGCATGGCGCGATGAGATGGCGCGCGCCACCACGTCGCGCGGCGCCAGCTCGCCGTCGGAATGATGTTCGAACAGGAAGCGCCGACCCTCTGCATCGACCACGTGGGCGCCGGCGCCGCGAAGCGCCTCGGTGAGCAGCAGGCGCTGGTGTCCGCCCCCCAGCGCCAGCGCCGTGGGGTGGAACTGAACGAACTCGACGTCGGCAAGTCCCGCGCCCGCGGCCCACGCAAGCGCCAGACCGTCCCCGGTCGCACCGTTGGGATTGGTGCTCGAGTTGTAGAGCGCGCCGAGACCTCCGGTTGCGAGCACGGTCGAGCTCGCCTGGATCTCGACCAGACCGCCATCGGTCAGCACCCAGCCGCCGACGCAACGGCCCTCGCTTACCGCCAGTTGCACACAGGTGCCCTCGACCCGGGTGACGCGCGGCGCGGCTCGTTCGCGGAGGGTCCGCATGATCGCCGCGCCCGTGGCGTCGCCGGAATGAATCTGGCGGGACACCGACTGCCCACCCTCGAGGGCGAGGTGCAGTGCGCCGTCGGCCTCACGATCGAAGTCGCAACCGAGCTCGGCAAGCTCCATCACGCACTCGGGAGCCTCGCTGCACAGCACCGCCACCGCCGACGCATCGGCGTGACCGGCCGCGACTCGCATGGTGTCCGTCGCGTGCTGCTCGGGTGAGTCGTCTGGTCCCAGCGCGGCCGCGACTCCTCCCTGTGCCCAGGGAGACGAGCCCCGGCCCTTGCGTCCTTTGTCGACGACGACCACCTCCGTGCCCTCGGGGAGATGCATGGCGGCGAAGAGCCCGGCTGCCCCGGCACCCACGATCATGACGTCGGTGGTGATTCGATCCATCAACGGCCCTCGAACTCGGGCGCCCGCTTCGCGAGAAAGGCCTGGACGCCCTCGAGATGGTCGCGCGAGCCACCCGCCTCGGCCTGGAGCTCGCCTTCGAGATCGAGCTGCTCGTCGAGCGAGCCCTCCAGCGCGGCTCGTTGAAGCCGCTTGGTCAGAGCGAAGGCACGCGTGGGTCCGGACGACAGCTTGACCGCGAAGCTCCTCCAGGCATCGTCGAACTCGCCGGCGGGGACGACGCGATTGACCAGGTGGAGCTCCAACGCCTGCTCGGCCGAGAGGGGCTCTCCCAGGGCACACAGCTCCCACGCCTTGGCGGCTCCGACCATCTTGGTCAGAAACCAGATACCGCCCGAGTCGGGAACGAGCCCAACCTTGATGAAAGCCAGCACCAGCTTGGCCTTGTCGGACGCGCTCCGGAAATCACATGCCAGCGCGATGCTCGCACCGGCACCGGCAGCCACGCCGTTAAGGGCCGCCAGCACCGGCTTGGGGGCCGAGGTGATGGCACGGATCAACGGATTGTAGCGATCGACCAACACGTTGCCGAGCGGCGCGGTCTCGCCCCTCGCGTATCCCTCGGCCAGGGCGCCGAGGTCCTCTCCCGAAGAAAACGCCCGACCCGCCCCCGTAAGCACGATGCAGCGCACCGAGTCGTCGTCCGAGGCCTTGGTAACGGCCGCCAGCACGGCGTGGCCAAGCTCGTCGTCAAAGGCGTTGAGGACGTCGGGGCGTTCGAAGGTGATAGTTGCGATGCCGTCTGCGACCTCGTATCCAAGCGCCATGG
>JBOGWV010000008.1:0-10277 GCA_050693975.1 Actinomycetota bacterium | reverse complement strand
GTCGTATTCGCGGCTGTCCAGCTCCGGGATGACCCCATCGTGCATCTTTAGCGCCACAAGTAGCAGGATCAGTCCTCCGCCGGAGGCGACGACTCCGGGACGCTGCTCGACCAGGCCGAGCAGCCCGCCGTAAGCGATCTCCAAGACGCCAGACACCTGGAGTGGGAGTCGGGGATTGATCGAACTCAGCGCACCACCGTTCAGCAGCGCGGCGCCCAACAGCGATCCCGGGACGTAGACGATGGCGGTGACCGCGAGGGCGATGATGCCGGTAGCAACGGGCTTGGCTCGTTTGCCCCTTCCGCCCCTCAGCGCGTAGATCACGCCCACGAATAACACCACGAAGGCGGCTCCAAGCCTGGAGCCGGTCAGCATCCAGAATCCCTCCTGCGTGGAAAGAGATCCGCTGGACACCAGCGTCAAGGAGGAGGCCGCAATCGGCGAGCCGGACAGAACCAGAAGGGCCCCCAGCCAACCCAAGGCCAGCGTGGAGCCGGAGTTGGAAACGAGCGGCCCGCCATGTTGCAGAACTTCGAAGGTCGCGGCTCCGGTTTTCATCACCTGTAGCGAGCCGACGAAGATAAACAGGGCGGCGGCTATCTTCAGCGTCCAGAGCAGTCCTGAAGCGGCCTTTCTGATGATGACGCGTGCCTGGGGAGGCGCCGGCGTTACCTCGGCGCGCGACTCGATAAGGCCCATGCCCTCTTATCGCACTCCTGTGGGAGTGCAAGCATCCCGCGCCGGGGCTAGGTTCACTACGCACTATTGACGTGACGCGGCGGATCGCAAACCGCAAATGAAGAGGCCCCCGGGTGCTCGGGGGCCTCTCTACGACTTCAACTCTTGGAGCTACTGGCCGAGCAGCTCGGCTGCGGGGCCGAGCGACACGAAGTTGCCCTCGGCGTCGTCCCACTCGTAGACCCAGATGTCCTCGGGGCCGCCTACGAACTCGCCGCTCTCCTCCCAGGAGTAGCTCTTGGCCACGCCCTCGATGCCCTCGGCGTTCTGGAAGTACTCGACGACGTGCGCCCGCACCTCCTCGATGTCCTCGTCACCGTTGAGCTCCATGAGCGCTTCGATGATGATGTTCGTGACGTCGTACATGTCGAAGGTGCCGGGGGCGTCCTCGCCATATTCGGACCGCATTCCGTCGACGAACGAGGCGGCGCTCTCCTGCTTGGTCGGGTCCGTGCAGGGGCAGGTCACCTGCGCGCCCTGCGCCGAATCTCCTGCCAGCTCTCCGAAGGACGGGTCCTTCGCGCCGTCGTCCGACAGGAACTGAGCATCGACGCCACCCTGGGTGAGCTGCGCCAGCAGCGGCCCCGCCTGCGGGGTGTAGCCGCCGTAGAAGACCACGTCGGGGTTGGCCGCGTTCACCTGCTGCACCACCGAGGAGTAGTCGGTCTCCTCGGGGTTGATGACGAACGGCCCCTCGGCGCCGTCGAGGTTCTTGACGACGGAGTCAGCCAGACCCTTGGAGTAGTCCTGGTTGTCGTGGATCACCGCGACCGTGCCACCCCCGAGCGCCTCGGCGATGTAGTCCGCCGCGACCTCGCCCTGGATGTTGTCCGGCGCGACCGAGCGGAACCAGGTGGTGTAGCCCTGCTCGTCGATGGTCTCGTTGGTGCCGGTGCCGCTGAAGGCCACGCCGGCCGAGCTGAAGATCTCACCCACGGCCAGGGTCTCGCCGGAGAAGTACGGACCCGACACAGCAACCAGATCCTCGGTCTCAATGAGGCTCTGAGCGAGCGCGGGAGCCTGGTCGGGGCTGCCCTGGCTGTCCTCCTCGACGAGGCTGAGCTCGCAGGGAACCTCGCCGGCCTCGTTGGCCGGGTCGATCGCGTACTTGATCCCGTCGCGAATCGGGGCACCGAGTGACGCAAAGTCACCGGAGAGCGCGCCCATGGTGCCGATGGACCAGGTGCAGGAGATGTCTTCCCCACCCCCGTCTGCAGTGTCGCCGTCACCGTCGTCGTCACCGCCACATGCGGCCGCGATGAGTGACAGCGCGCTGAGCAGCGCGATCAGAAGAAGGAACCGGTGTTTCCTCATATTGCCTCCTCGAGGATCGGCGGCCCGAAGCACCGGCACGGCTTCTGGGACCCCCCTGAACTCGTGACGACACCCGATACCGGCTCGGAGCTACTCCGAGACTTGAGTGAGCGGGTGCTATGTCAATCGTTACGAGTTGTGTAGTACCTGTGGTCAAGTTTGCGCTTGGCGGCCGGGCTCGATGTCGATGTCGAGCACCGCGTGCGCCTTACGGAGGGAGTCTTCGACCTCGCCAGGCTCCCCGCCGGTGGAGAAGATGAAGCCCAGGTAACGGTCACCCTCGGGCAGCGGGACCACCGCCTGACCGGGCGGGATCGTGATCTCGATTCCGGCTACGCCCCCCACCGCCAGTGCCGCGGCCAGGTTGCGAACTTCACGAAGCGTTCCCGCCACGGGGATCGGGATCATCATGACTCCCGAGGCGGCGGTGTCCAGCTCGAGCTGCCCCAAGCCCATCCCCAGGGCATGCCTGAGGATGAGCTCCTCGAGGCTTACCCCCGCCCCGAACCGTAGCGCACGCGAGCACAGGCCCCCGATCGAGCGCGCCGCCACCTCGAGCAGAACCGGGCCTTCCTTCGCGAGGCGGAACTCCGCATGGAGGGGCCCCTCCGATAGGCCCAGCGCGGTGACGGCGCGTTGGAGCTCGGTGGTGAGCCGGTTCTGAACGTCGTCGGGAAGGCGGGAGGGGGTGACGTAGATCGTCTCTTCGAAAAAGGGCCCCTCGAGGGGATCGGGCTTGTCGAAGAGCGCGAGGATGCCGGCCTCGCCGGCGGTCGCAAGAGCCTCGACGGCCACCTCGGTGCCGGCCACGTAGCCCTCGATCAGCAGAGGCTCGCCGGGAACGATCGCGCGCGCTCGCCGGACCGCTCCTAGGGCTGCGTCCTGCGTGTTCGCCCTGATCACGCCCCGGCTGGCGGACAGCGACAGCGGCTTGATCACGCACGGAAGCCCCACCTCATCGATCGCTGCAGTCATCTCCTCATCGGACCTCAGCAACGCCCAGCGAGGCTGCTCGAGTCCGGCAGCGGCAAGAACCTGCCTGGTTCGCGCCTTGTCCCTCGTCACGGTGACCGCGGCCACCGGTGAGTTGGCCAGGCCAAGGCGTTCGGCGACGAGCGAGGCGATCAGGACCCCCTGGTCGTCCACACCGAGGGCCGCGTCGAGCGGCAGACGCTCGTGTAGCTCGCTCAGTTTCGCCGCGGCCTCGTCGGGGTGATCCAGCCGGATGACCTGAGCGCGGTCGCCCATCAGAGCCTCGAGCGTGGATCGGCGATCAGACGCGACGACGAGCTCGAGACCGAGACGGCCGGCGGCGGCCATGAAGTCGGTAGCCCTGTAGGTGGCGCTGGGGATGATGAGCACAACGCGGCGCATGCGCCCTATGATGTCCTAGTCGGCGTCCTGCGTGGTCGGGTCGCCGCTCCCAACCTATGGAAGCATGAGTTCCACAAGTCGAGTTCCACAAGTCGAGTTCCAGGAAGTCGAGTACAAGGAATCAGGTGTTCGGGAAATGACGGAACCGGTGGTCAGCATCACGCAGCGGGCTCGCGAGGCGGTGCTGCAGGCGCGCTCGGGGCAGGAGGATTCCGCCAACCTCGCCCTGTGGCTCGAAGTCGACGGCGACGACGGCACTCAGTATCTCTACGATCTCTACCTCATGCACATCGACGAGACCGGCCCGGGCGATCTCGTCCAGCGTCACGACGATCTCTCGATCGTCATCCCCAGGGAGACCGTCGACAAGGTCAGTGGCGCCAAGATCGACCTGAGCGACGACCCGCAGTTCAAGGGCTGGGTGCTCGAAAATCCCAACACGCCCCCTCGCCAGGCCCCTCAGGGCCCGATGATCGGCGAGAACAGCCTCTTCCGCCGTCCCGACGAAGCCCCCGCGTCCCCTCCCATCACCGGCCCCGCGCCCGACCTTTCCGGCGACGTGCCTCAGCGCGTGATGCAGATACTCGAGCAACAGATCAATCCATCGATCGCGTCCCACGGGGGCCGGGCCGAGCTGGTGGCGGTCGAGGATGACACCGCGTTCTTGCGGCTCGGTGGAGGTTGCCAGGGTTGCGCGATGGCCAGCGTGACCTTGACTCAGGGCATCCAGGTAGCGATCACCGACTCGGTCCCCGAGATCAACAACGTAGTTGACGTCACCGATCACGCGGGCGGCACCAACCCCTACTTTCAGCAGTCGAAGAAATAGCTCGCTTGCCCCGCCTCGCCGCCGGGTACCTCGAGGGCTTCACACAATCTCCTCATTTCGCACCCGACCCCAGAACATCGGCTCTCTAGACTCGTCTCCGTGCAGAGCATCGTTGTTATCGAGGACGAGAACGCAATCGCCAACGCCGTCGCCGTGAGGCTGAGGGGCGAGGGCTACGAGGTGGCGACTGCCGCCGACGGGCTCTCCGGAGTCGAGATCGTCGACGAGTTGCGGCCCGACCTCGTCATTCTCGACATCATGCTGCCCGGCATCGACGGGCTCGAGGTATGCAGGCTCATCCAGCGCGAACGTCCCGTGCCCGTGATGATGCTCACCGCTCTCGAAACGGAAACCGACATGCTCGTGGGCCTCGGCGTGGGTGCCGACGACTACATGACCAAGCCGTTCAGCCCGCGCGAGATGGTGGCGCGCGTCAAGGCTCTACTGCGGCGAGTCGATCGTTCGCAGTACTCAGCGGAGAAGAAGGTCAGAGTGCTCGATGTCGAGCTTGATCCCGCCACCCGGGACGTGCGCCGCGGGGTGGGCTCGGCCGGACCGCAGGAAGGCGACGGGGACGAGGTGCACCTGACCCCGACCGAGTTCGATCTGCTCTACCGTCTTGCCTCCCGTCCCGACGTGGTGTTCTCGCGCGAGCAGATCCTTGCCGACGTGTGGGGTTACAGGGACGGCTTCGGTGCGCGTACGGTGGACAGTCACGTGGCCGCGCTGAGACGCAAGCTCGGCGGTGACGTGATTCGCACGGTGCACGGTGTCGGCTACGCCACGGGCCGAGCTTAGGCACCACGTGATGCGTCCGCTCGACCGGTTCACCTCTCTGAAGATCAAGCTCGGCGTAGTAATCGTGGCGGCGGTCGCAGTGACGGTCGTAGCGGTCATGGTGGGAACCTGGGCCGGGCTCCCGTTGATCGTCTGCGGTCTGATCGCAGGACTGCTGTCACTCGGCATGATCCAGCTGCTGGCGCGTGGGATGACCTCGCCGCTCCGCGACATGGCCTCCGCCACTCGCGCCATGGCGCGCGGTGACTACGAGCGGCGCGTGATCGACACGTCGCGCGACGAGGTTGGCGAGCTCGCCCGCGCGTTCAACAAGATGGCCACCGAGCTTGCCGAGGTCGACCGCATGCGAAAGGACCTCGTTGCCAACGTCAGCCACGAGCTGCGGACGCCGCTTACCGCGCTCCAGGCGACGATCGAGAACATCGTCGACGGAGTGACACAGGCCGATGCTCAGACCCTCAAGACCATGCTGAGCCAGACCCAGAGGCTTAGCCGGCTGGTGGAACAGCTCCTGGACCTCTCTCGTCTCGAGTCGGGAGCGATTCCGTTCGAGCGCCAGCCCTTCCCAGTGAAGCCCTTGCTCGAGCAAACGGTTCGAGAGTCGAGTCTCTGGCAGGAGGGCCGCGCGAGGCCCATCGAGCTCGCTCTCCGGGTGGAACCCGACGACCTCATCGTGAACGGGGATCCCGAGCGCGTCCACCAGGTCGTTACCAACGTGATCCAGAATGCCGTACTCCACTCGCCCGACGGGGGAGTCGTCGGGATCGCGGCGCGAGCCAACGGCGCGGGCGCCGTCATCGAGGTGGACGACGAGGGTCCAGGCATCCCCGCCGAGGAAGTGACGAGAGTGTTCGAGCGCTTCTATCGCTCGGACCAGGCGCGGGCCTCCAGCGCCGGAGGAACCGGCCTGGGTCTCGCCATCGCCAAATGGATAGTCGATATGCACGGCGGTGACATCCGAGCCGAACGGCGCGAGCCGCACGGATGCCGCATGGTCGTGACCTTCCCCGGACCAGGAGGACTTGCGACATGAGAAGCGTAACCACGCAGTCTGTGATCGTCGCTGAGAAGCGGGGCACATTTGTCGACGTAACCGAGGAGATGCAGCGCGCCATCAAGGACTCCGGGATAACGGACGGATGTGTGGTCGCTTATTGCAGGCACACGACCTGCGGTCTCATCATCAACGAGTGGGAGGACGGAGCCCACAACGATGTCAGGAACCACCTCGAACGCCTGATTCCGCCCGACGGTTACTTCGCCCACGATGACCTGTCCCTGCGAACCCAGAACGTGCAGCCTGACGAGCGCGCCAACGGCTGGTCGCACGTCACACAGATGCTCCTCGGCGGAAGCTCACACTCGATTCCGGTGGCGGCGGGTGAGCCACTGCTGGGAAAATGGCAGCGGCTCATCTTCGTGGAGCTGGATGAGCCCAAGGAGCGCACACTCCTATGGCACGTCTTCGGGGAATAAGTGGCCGGGTTCCCACGTCGCTACTCGAGGCGTCGAATCGAGGGAAGGTAGAGCCGTGGCCGACTTATGTACGCATCTGGATCAGATCAAAGACGTAGAGCCGAAAACCGAGGGCTGCGAGGAATGCCTTCGCTCGGGTGACCGCTGGGTACACCTCCGCCTGTGCCTGGTTTGCGGACACGTGGGCTGCTGTGACTCCTCGAAGAACAAACATGCGAGAGCGCATTTTCACGAGACGCATCACCCGATCGTGCAGAGCGCGCAGCCGAACGAGGACTGGCGTTGGTGCTTTGCCGACGAGGTCCCGGTCTGAGGCTTCGGCTACCGTTGATCCCAAAATTCCCGAGCCGGGGGTAGCTGCATGAGAACCGTGTTCACGGGCGCACAGTTGTTCGACGGATCGGGGTCTGCCCCTGCGCGGGCCGACGTGGTCGTCGAGGAAGGTCGCATCGTCGACGTCGGCACGGCTCTCGACGGAGATCATTCAATCGACGTGACCGGCAAGACGCTGCTGCCCGGATTGTTCGACTGTCACGTCCACGTCGCGCTCACAGGTATCGACCTGTGGCGGCATCTCCAGACCCCATTCAGCTATCGCTTCTTTCAGGCAGCTCAGAATCTGATGCGAACCATTGGGACGGGGATCACCACCGTGCGGGACGCGGGCGGCGCCGACCTCGGAATCAGGCAGGCGGTCGCGGACGGCCTGGTCGACGGGCCGCGCATGCAGATCTCGATCACGATGATCTGCCAGACGGGCGGACACGGCGACGGCTGGTTGCCCTCGGGCTTCGAGTTCAAGCTCTTTCCCGTACATCCCGGGTCGCCGGACAACGTCGTCGACGGACCCGACGAGATGCGGCAGAAGGTGCGCGAGCTCGTCCGCTACGGCGCGGATGTCATCAAGGTCGCGACCTCGGGTGGCGTTATGTCGCCACGCGACGAACCGCACCACGCGCACCTTCGTCCCGACGAGCTCGAGGCTCTGGTCGCCGAGGCAAACGCCGCCGGGCGCTTCGTGATGAGCCATGCCCAGGCGAACGAGGGCATCAAGAACGCCGTGCGCGCGGGGATCCGCTCGATCGAGCACGGCATCTACCTGGACGACGAGGCCATCGAGATGATGCTCGAACGGGGCACCTTTCTCGTTCCGACACTCATGGCCCCCACTGGGGTGGTGAGGGCGGCGGAGGCCGGGGTCGACCTGCCGCCGGCGATCCTCGAAAAGGCGCGGAACGTAATCGACGAGCACCGGGGCTCGGTAACGAGGGCGATTCAGGCCGGCGTCAAAGTCGCCATGGGTACCGACAGTGGAGTCACACCTCACGGCGAGAACCTCGATGAGCTTCAGCTGATGGCCGAATGCGGAATGGCGCCGGAGCGGGTGCTTGCGGCCACGACCTCGGTAGCGGCCGAGCTGATGGGGCTCGGCGACGAACTCGGAACGATCGATGCCGGCAAGCGCGCCGACCTGGTGGTGCTCGACGGCGACCCCTTCGATCTGAAGACCCTGGCCCACCGCATCGAGGCGGTCTACAAGGACGGCGAACTGGTCCACGAGGCGGCCACCGCCTAGGAAGGTCCTGGGAACCTTTCGCCCTCCTCGCTCCGTCGAAGCGTTACGACGAGCGAGGAGGAAGGCGATGGTCGCCAGGATCGGAACTTCGAGGTGGAGCGCGCTGGCCGCGCTCGCGGCGGCGCTGGTGCTGGGGGTGGCGGCCTGCGGCGGCTCGGGGGACGACTCGGGGGACGGCGCCTCCGGCGGCATGGTGGAGGAGGTCCAAAAGAACAGCGCTGGAAGTGGTGGCGGGTCCGACCGGGCCTTAGAACTTGAGGCCACTGACGACGCCCTGACCGCTCAGCCGGCACCGGCCCCCGGTGGGATCGGCTCGATCGGGCAGATCGACCTCACGCAGGCCGACAGCGTCTTCGGCTCTCCGAAGGTCATCAAGAACGGCCAGGTGGAGCTGGAGGTCGAGCGCGGGGAGTTCCAGGACGGCGTAGACGAGGTGATCGATCTGGCCACCCGGCTCGGCGGCATCGTGAAATCGACCGCGATCGACGATTCCGGAGCCCGCCGCGGGAACGTGGTCGTCCGTATTCCGTCGAGCCGCTTCGAGGAGGCGCTGACCCAGCTCAAGGACATCGGCAACATCGAGAGCCAGTACGTCGACACCCAGGACGTCACCGACGAGTTCGTCGACCTTCAGTCACGCATCCGCAACGCCAGGACGGCCGAGCGCGTGCTGCTGAACCTGATGGGGGATGCCACGACCATCAGCGACACCATCAAGGTCCAGAACCAGCTCGAGCGCGTTCAGGAGAACATCGAGCGCATGCGCGGCCGCCTTCGGGTACTGAACGACCAGACCTCGTTCTCGACGTTGTCGGTCGACGTCGTCGAAGCCGGAACAGCGCCCCCCTCCGAGGAGAAGGCGGGCACGCTGGGCAAGGCATGGGCCGATGCAGTCGACGGCTTCATGGGCGTCATCTCGGCCGTCATCGTCGCCTCCGGCGTGATCCTGCCGGTCGCCATCATGGCCCTGATAGTGGCCCTGCTGGTGCGGAGGTTGCGACCCCGATTCGAGCGAGAGACCCCACCTCCCGCAGCCGAAGCCTGACCCTGCCTGACCATTGGCACTCTGACCCCCAAGGGGGACTGGCATGGAAATGGTCGGAGGGGCGGTCAGAAAATGATCGAGGTGTGGCGTGCGTCACAGTCCAGAACGCCGGGCTGCGCGCGACATGGTCCCATGCGGACCATCGATCATTCGCTCGCCCTCCTCTTCGAGGTTCAACACGGCGTTGTCAGCAGATCGCAGGCACTCGCCGCAGGGTTCACTCCCAAGGCGATCGAGGTTCGACTTAGGAGCGGCAGATGGAGCTCGGGACTCCCTCGCACCTACGTGCTGGCGGGTTCCCCGCCGACCTGGCGCCAGCGACTCATGGAGGCTTGTCTCTGGGCGGGCGACTGCGTTGCCTCCCACCGGAGTGCGGGCCCGCTGTGGGACCTGCCGGGATTCCGCGAGTCGATCATCGAAATAACCACCACGAGGCACCTGGTGTCTCGACTCGTGCGCGTTCACCGGACGACTGCGCTCGGGGGTATCGACATCGTCCACCGTGACGGGATCCCGGTGACAGCGCCTCACCGCACCATCATTGATTTGTGCGCCGTGGTGCCGCGCAGCCTCGTCGAGGAATCGTTGGACATCTTCCTCGTAAGGGGCCAGACGCTGGTCGACTTTGTCTGGCGGCAGCTCAATCGCATCGGCAGCGTCGGCCGTTGCGGGACGGCTGCATTGCGCACGATGTTGGCCGAACGTGCGGGCCGCGTGTCTCATCCGGGGTCCTCAATCCGAGACGAAGCTGCTCGCTCTGCTGCGCGCCGGGAGGCTCGAAGGGCACGACCTCAGGTTGAGATTTACGACGGTGACGGTTTCGTCGCACGCCCCCGACATCGTGTTCGAGGACGGCAAATTGGCCATCGAGGTGGGACAGCTGGACCTGGCATACAGACAAGCGGCGGCGGAGGGCGGACGCTCGCCGCCAGAATCGGCTCGAGCGCCTCGGTTGGACCGTTCTCCGATTCTTCCGGGAGGATGTGTTGTTCGATCCCGACTACGTTTTGAAGGAGATCGCGGGCACGCTCAAGGCTCTCCGCGCCAGACGCATCATCATTCCTTGAGACCATCGTCACGCTCAACCCCTAATGGGGGTCTGGAGTGCCAATGGTCCGTGTGTTCGC
>JBOGWV010000007.1:0-16647 GCA_050693975.1 Actinomycetota bacterium | reverse complement strand
GCACGAGCAAAGGCCTCTTCGGAGGAGTCGCCGCGCTCGGCGGTTGTCATCGAGGCGCACTCCACCGGACCGTCGAGCGTCGAATCCTCGGATGAGAAGAAGGACTCGAACCACTCACGCTTGGTGGGATCCTCGACCTCGAGAGCAACTCGCCCGGGGGCCTGCCACTCAGCGGTTCCTACACTCCTGTCCTGCGATCCGGCCGAGCCCGCCTCGCGCTCACCGTTGTAAATCTCGAACTTCATCTCCTGCCTCCTGTCGATCGTCGGGGTTTGCGTTTGCCTGTTACTTGCTTCTGTTGCCTTCGTGTGGCTTCCGGTGCAACACCTCCGCAGCAAATGTTCGGGAACGAAAAAACCCCCCGAGGGTCGGAGGGTTGCGCACGCCGTTTCGGCCCAGGGCCGATTGAGCGCGCGCTAGGTAATAAGAAGTACGGAGATGGTGAAGAGCGAGGACGAGGAGGTCCTCGCTGTGAAGTTGTCCGTCGCCTCGGTGATGGTAGTCATCGTGATGTTTCTCGACTCACCTTCCGGTCGGCTTTAGCCGGGTACAAGCGATTGCTCGCGACCCCGGCGACGGTGACGAGGTTAAGTGGCGAAGTATGGCGGAGCCTGCCGCATGCGTCAAGTTGAGCGCGGGTTGGTGGCCCATCGACCTCGCCAAAATAGAAGTTCCTCATCTTCGGTGCCGGTTTTGGGTTGCTTGTCCACACCCGGATCGCTAGAACCCAGGGGTTATCGACCCACCTGCGTGGAAGGCTGTTATTGGGCGAAATGCTTGGTTTGGTTGCCGGGACTAGGTGGAAGTAACTAGTGTGCCAAGCTGACCAAGGGGGATGGCGGAGAAAACGAGGAGGAGCCGCATGCCTCGTCTACTCCAGTCAACGGTCGTCACACTGACCGCTGCGCTGTTCGTCGGAGCCGGGTCCGTCGCGGGGGCCGGCACCGGATCGTGTTACACGTACTCGAACAAGGACCGAGCGCTCGCGCAAAAAACGAACCGGGCGCGCTCCAATCGCGACATTGCGAAGCTCTCGCTCGACCCTCAGATCTCGCACGTGGCCAAGCGGCACTCGCGCGCAATGGCGTCGAAGAACACGCTGTACCACACCGCGTCCTTGGGCTCGCTGGTCACCAGGTGGAAGTCGCTCGGCGAGAACGTGGGCTATGCCGGCTCCGTGAAGAGCGTGCACAGGGCCTACATGAATTCGGCGGGCCACAAGGCAAACATCCTTAAGCCGGGATACAGGAACTTCGGGGTCGGGGTCGTCAAGAAGGGCGGCCGGGTCTGGACCACGGTCGTATTCGAGGCGCGGAAGAACCCGGGGACGACGCTCAAGATGCCCTCCTGCTGAGGAGAGGGTGTCGACGATGTCGACGCCTCGCCGTCCGGATCGGTATGGTTCGCGCCTATGACGAACCCCTACGACCAGCCTTCGGATCCGGCCAAGCGTAAGAGCGCAGCCCTAACCGATGGGGCGGACCGGGCCCCCGGCCGCGCCATGCTAAAAGCGGTGGGCTTCACCGACCAGGATCTCGCACGTCCCATCATCGGCGTCGCCACCACCTGGATCGAGACGATGCCGTGCAACTACAACCAGCGGGAGCTGGCGCAACACGTCAAGCAGGGAATCCGCGCCGCCGGCGCGACACCCATGGAGTTCAACACCATCTCGATCTCCGATGGCGTGTCGATGGGCACCGAGGGAATGCGAGCGTCGCTCGTCAGCCGCGAGCTCATCGCCGATTCGATCGAGCTCGTGGCACGGGGCCACCTGTTCGACGGACTCGTTTGCCTGGTGGGATGCGACAAGACGATCCCCGGCGCCGTCATGGCCGCATGCCGCCTGGACATCCCCAGCCTGGTCTTCTACAACGGCTCGATCGCTCCCGGCAGATGGCGCGACCGGGACGTAACGGTCCAAGACGTGTTCGAGGCCGTCGGGCAGCACGCCGCGGGACGGCTGTCCGGCGACGAGCTCCACTCCCTCGAGGACGTGGCCTGCCCCGGCGCGGGAGCTTGCGGGGGCCAGTTCACGGCCAACACCATGGCGATGGCCGCCGATTTCCTCGGCATCAGCCCGTTCGGTTTGAGCGGTATCCCCGCTGCGTCACCGGGCAAGGGGGCGGCCGCGGAACAGGCCGGACGCATGGCCGCCTCGCTGGTCAAGGACGACCGGCGACCCTCAGAGCTCATCACGCCCGCCGCCCTTCGCAACGCGATCGCATCCGTCGCCGGCAGCGGGGGCTCCACCAACGGGGTTCTCCACCTGATCGCCATTGCCCACGAGCTCGGTTTCGAGCTCGAGCTCGAGGAGTTCGACCGCATTGCGGGAGCAACTCCCATCGTCGCCGACCTCGTGCCGGGGGGCCGCTACGTCGCCACCGACCTTTACAACGCCGGAGGAACGGCACTCTTCGCCCGCGAGCTCCTAAAGGGCGGACACATCGACGGTTCGGCCCGGACGGTGGACGGCCGGACTCTCGCCGAGATCGCGGGGGCGGCCACCGAGACGAGCGGTCAGAAGGTGGTGGTCCCGATCGATAACCCGCTCAAGTCCACCGGTGGCCTGGCGATTCTGCGCGGCAACCTCGCTCCCCAAGGCTGCGTCGTGAAGCTGGCGGGACACGAACGCCTCTCGCACCGTGGTCCGGCGCGCGTCTTCGATTCGGAGGAGCAATGCTTCGAGGCCGTCAAGAACAATCTGATCGAGGCGGGCGATGTCGTCGTCATCCGCTATGAGGGGCCGGCGGGGGGACCGGGCATGCGCGAGATGCTCGCTGTCACGGCCGCGATCGTCGGCGAAGGTCTCGGAGACTCGGTGGCCCTTATCACCGATGGCCGCTTCTCAGGGGCGACACACGGTCTGATGGTCGGTCATATCGCGCCCGAGGCCGCTCGCGGGGGGCCGATCGCCGCGCTGCGTGAGGGCGACGTCATCGAAATCGACGTCGACGGTCGAGAACTACGAGTGGCCCTCTCCAATGAGGAAATGGACAAGCGCCTGGCCGACTGGACGGCTCCCGCGCCCCAGTATCGAGCGGGCGTGTTCGCCAAGTACGCCGCAACCGTCTCCTCGGCGGAACACGGAGCGGTAACCGGTCCCGGTCTCAACGAATAACCGCTACGCGGACGTGAGGAAGAAACGATGAACGACGCATCTCCGAACATGACCGACTACGAGGCAACCCACGAGTCGTTCAAGCTCGAGGTTCCCGAGTACTTCAACTACACCCGCGACGTCATCGACGCCTGGGCCGAGCGTTCCCCAGACAAAGTCGCGCTGCTGGCGGTCGGGCCTGACGGAACCGATGAACGGCGAATCAATTTCGGCGAGCTGTCCGAACGTTCGAAGAGGGCGGCCGCCTTTCTCTCTTCGCTCGGAGTCGCCAAGGGCGACCGTATCTTCGTCATGCTCCAACGAGTGCCCGAGTGGTACGACGTCCTGCTCGGGTGCTTCCGGATCGGAGCAATCCCCATGCCTGGGACGCCTCTCCTGACCGAGCGCGACATCGAGTTCCGCATCACCGTTGCCGATGCCGTCGCCGCGATCACCGACGTCGAGGGAGCGATCAAGGTGGATGCGGTTCGAGACTCCTGCGCAGCGCTCGAGCATAGCGTCGTGGTGGGAGGAGACGCTGCGGGCTGGACCCGCTTCGACGACCCCGGGGTCGCCGGCGATGGGGAAGCCGATGTCGAGACGAGGGCCGACGATCCCCTGCTCATCTACTTCACGTCCGGAACCGTCGCCTATCCGAAGATGGTGCTGCACACGCAGGCGAGTTACGGCATCGGCCACGAGATCACGGCTCGCTTCTGGCAGGACCTGAAGGCCGACGACCTGCACTGGACGTTCTCGGACACGGGCTGGGCCAAGGCCGCCTGGGGGAAGCTCTTCGGCCAGTGGAGCGTCGGAGCCTCCAACTTCCTGTGGGACGTCAGGGGGAAGCCCGACTTCGAGCTCATGCTCGGGCTCATCGAGAAAGTCGGGGTAACCACCTTTTGCGCGCCACCAACGGTGTACAGGGCGCTGGTCCTGATGGACCTCGGGGGCCGTGACTGGTCGCAGCTCCGACACTGTGTCTCGGCGGGCGAGCCGCTCAACCCCGAGGTCATCAAGGTGTGGAAGGAGGCCACGGGGCTCACGATCTACGACGGTTTCGGCCAAACCGAGACCGTGAACGTGCTCGCCAACTACCGCTGCATGCCGATCAAGCCCGGCTCCATGGGAAAACCGACCCCCGGATTCGACGTCTGCGTTGTGGACGACGAGGGAGGAGTGCTCGACTCCGGGAGCGAGGGCCACGTCGCCATCCGCGTCAAACCCACCCGGCCGGTGGGCTTGTTTCAGGAGTACTGGCGAGATCCGAGCGCGACCAGCGGCGCATTTCGAGGCGACTGGTACTACACGGGAGATCGCGCCTTCGTCGACGAGGACGGCTACTTCTGGTTCGTTGGGCGCTCGGACGACGTCATCATCTCCGCCGGCTATCGAATCGGCCCCTTCGAGGTCGAGAGCGCCCTGGTCGAACACGAGGCCGTCGCCGAAGCGGCGGTGGTCGGCAAGCCGGATGCCGCCAGAGGGCAGATCGTCAAGGCCTTCGTCGTTCTTGCTCCGGGCTTCGAGGCATCTGACGATCTCGCCTCAGCCGTGCAGGACCACGTCAAGAGTGTGACCGCCCCGTACAAGTACCCACGCGAGATCGACTTCGTTGAAGACCTGCCCAAGACGGTCTCCGGGAAGATCCGGCGGGTGGAGCTGCGTGAACGAGCCGCAGCGGAATAAGGCCCCCGCGGGGCGGGCTGGGCCGGACCGCAGAAACAGGCGCCTTCTACTGCGTTTGGAACTTCACCGAGCCGGTCGCGTTCCCGTCCACCGACAGCTTGCCTAGCCAGTTTCCGGTCATCGACCTGGCGGGAGTCTTGTTCCCTACCTGCAGCCCGCACCGGTAGGTGCCCAGCCCCACGTACTCCATTTCGCAGTACTGCCACCGCTGCCTGGCACCGTTGACTCTGGGGGTGAGGATGTCGATGCGGACGCGGCGGGCGTTGGTCTCGGGAAGGTCGACCCGAACCCAGACCACTCTTTGGGTGCGCACGACCGTGGGGCGAGCAGCTAGGCCGGCGGCCTCGCTGGGGGTGGGTGCGCCGATCATGGCGTAAGCGATGAGGGCCACGACGACGCTCGCGGTTAAGGACAACAACCTCTTCAAGATAAGCACAGCTCCTTCGGCGGCTGGGCTGTCTCCCTATCGGAGACCCCTGGCTTTGCGTCCCCGCCTCACAACGGGTTTGCCATTATCGAGAGGGCTTCTAAGTGCCGCCCTGCCTCATCAAGGTTGTCGGACCAGGGCCGCTAAGGCTTGACCTTTTGACCCAGAAACCTCCAAAGAAAAGGCAAGCCTCGCCCGGTTTCTACCTTTGACTAGTCATCACTTTGTCCGAAACGGAATGATTTGAAGGCTTTTTCGAGCGATCTCCTCGCATCGCCTAGTCAGAAGTACTTAGGGCCCCCGCCTCAATGTCGGCGACGACCTACCGAAGCTAGCGAGATAAGCGGCAATCAACCCTAGCGAAGCGGAGAAAGGAGCACCATCGTGCGAAAGCATGCAAAGAAGCTGAGCGTTCTCGGCGCGTCACTGGCCGTGTTCTTGATAGGAAGCGTTGTGTTCGCAGCCTGGCTCGTGACCGGCACCGGCAATGGTGCTGCGCAAGCCGACACGGCTGATGCCCTCGTCGTGACTGCGGGTTCCACCTCGGGCCAGCTCTACCCGGGTGGCAGCGGAGATGTGACCCTCTCGGTTCAGAACCCGAACCCCTTCCCCGTCGACATCACCTCGATCGTCCGCAGCGGCGCCATCGACTCCAGCGGTCCCGCCGCGTGTGACGCTTCGACCGGCGTTTCCTTCACGGACCAAAGCAGCGTTACCGGCATGAGCATCGCGGCGGGCGCGACCCTTCCCGTCACCCTGACCGGTGCCGCGGCCATGGACAACAGCTCCGATAACAGCTGCCAGGGCCAGACCTTCTCGATCCCCCTGACCGTCTCTGGTCAAAGCTCTTAAGCAACCCAGCATTCCCTCGGCCATGGGGCGGAGCCCCCTGAGCTCCGCCCCATGGTTCTCCCTCCCGGCAAGGACCTCCCGATGCCACGACCGAAGCTGCAGAGCCTGACGATCGCAACGGCTCGTTGCCTCCTCACGCTGTGCGTCTTCGGTCTTTACATTGGGCCGGAGGTCCTTGCCCAACGCGCCTCGCAGCGCGCAACGGAGTTCGCCAAGGGCCGCCACTCCGGCAAGGTCTCCGTCGGCCAGGCCGGCGAGGTGCCGTTCGGCATCAAAGGACGCGTGCGCGGCCTCTACCCCGGGGCCCGCAAGCCACTAACGGTGCGACTGCGCAACCCTCACCGCTTTCCGATCGAGGTGCGGTCTCTGCGCGTCAAGGTTCGCCGTAGCGACCATGCAGGATGTGGCCGAAGGTGGGTCCGGCCCAAGCGAGCCGTGACCGTCTCCGTGCTCGTCCCACCCAAGAGCAAGGCGTTCGTGTCCTATCCGGTGCGCATGCGTAAGGCCGCTCCCGAGGTTTGCAACGGCGCAACCTGGAGACTTCGCTTCATCGGTAAGGGTGCCAGGCCATGAGGCTCAAGCCGTATCGCCTCACGGTGGCGATCGCGGCCATCATCACCGTCCTGACTTCGATGAGCGCGGTTGCGTTAGCGGCGTGGTCCGTCAGCAGCGCGGCGGGCAACGGTGGAAGCGGGGCGGGTTCGATGCCCCCCGGCAGCACGCCCACGGCGTCGGTGGCCAACCGCAACTTGACGGTCACATGGCCCATGGTCACGGTGCCCGGACACGGACCGGCGAGCTCCTACCGCGTTACCCGCTTCAACGGCACCGGTGTTGCGCAGACCATCACTAACAACTGCACCGGGCAGATCACCGGCCTGACGTGCACCGAGATCGGTTTGCCGCCGGGCCAGTGGCGCTACGCGATCACCCCGAGATACGCCGGCTGGGACGGTGCCAACGGCCCGATGAGCACGGCCGTCACGGTGAACGCCCCCTCGGTGTCGCTCAACCCCACCACCATCACCCAGTTTCCAGCCCAGATCACGGCGACGATCAGCAACTACCTGCCCAACCAGTCGGTGAGCATCCGCCTCGATTCGGCAGGTGGGACACAGTTGGGCACGTTGACCTCGGGCGCCGGAGGTGGCGGGAGCACCAACGTCTCGATACCGAACACCGTGACCGACGGCTCGCACAGCCTCTTCGCGGTCGGGGTCGGCGGCGACACCTCGAACGCCCCCTTCACGGTCAACGCCCCGATTCCCGCCCCGAGCTCTCTCCTTCTGGCCAACGGAGGAAACACCACCGGCCAGCCGCAGCGGTCGGACACCGTGACCGTCACCTTCTCGAGCGCGATCAACTCCAGCTCGATGTGCTCCGCGTGGGGGCCAACCGGCGACCAATCTCTGAACAGCGACGCCGCCCAGCTCTTCGTCGCGATCGAGAACAACGCGGCGAGCTCCGGCAACGACAGGCTGGTGGTGTCGAGCGCCGCGCTGACGACTCCGGTGTGCGCCACACCGTTCGCGTTCGGTTCGATCGATCTGGGATCGGCGAGCTTCGTCACGAACGGGGACTCCTACTTCGCCGGCACCGGCGGCAACCGGACGACGGCGACGTGGACCGCCAGCACCCGCACGCTAGTCATAAGGCTGGGTGGGCTTTACCAGGGCAGCGCGCCGGCGCGCGTGAACCAATCCATTACCGCGACCTACACGCCCGATCCGGCAATCATGGGTTCGAACGGCCGCCAGGTCGGCGGCACGATCTCCAGTACGGCCGTTCAGTTCTAACGGTTAGCGGTCGGACTCCGCCATCGGCGGAGCGATGTCTGGGTGCGTCTTTTTGAACCAGACCTGATCCTTCTTCCCGACCTTGGTGCGGGAGGCGTCGCCGAACCAGAACTCCTTGCCGATCGACTGCCAGTTGTTCTCGGCTTCGAGGCGCCCCAGGATCGACGACACCCCGAACGACATGCGGTTGAACGTCACCATCACGGCGGGGATGTTCACCTTGCGGAGGTCGTTGAACGCCCTGGAGCGCGGGTCGAAACCACCGCGCGCCAGCTCCGCGATCAGTTCCGCGCTGAGCTTGACCGGCCGGTCCTCGAGGATGGGCCGGTGCATCTCGCGCATGTGATCCCACACCGCGTCGATGTCCGGCGTCTTTCCTGAGAGGATGCCGATGCCCTCGAGCGCGGCGCGGCCCCTCTCCTTGTCGTTGTGGATCATGGCCAGTGAGATCTGAATCAGGAGCTGGTGCGTGCCGGGGTCTAACGCCCGGACGAGCCCGTAGTCCAGGAACGCGACCTTGCCTCCCTTGAGCAGCAGGTAGTTGCCGGGGTGGGGATCGGCGGAGAACAGCATGAAGCGGTTGAGGCTCCCGTAGAAGAAGCGGAACACGATCTCGCCGATCTGATTGCGAGCTGCAGCCGGTTTCTCGAACGCACTCATGAAAGGCTCGCCCTCGATGAACTCCTGAGTGATGACCCGCGTGCGGCAGTAGTCCAGATAGACCTCGGGCACGACGATGAAAGGGTGGCCGGCGTAGAGCTTGGCAAACTCCTTCTGGTTGTTCGCCTCGCGCCGGTAATCGAGTTCCTCGAGCACCCGTTCCTTGACCTCGTTGGCCACCTCTTTGGGGTCGAGGTTGGGGGCGATCGCCACCGCGAGCTTGCTCATCGCGCTCACGTTCCTTATGTCGGAGCGCACGGCGTCGTCGACACCCGGGTACTGGACCTTGACGGCGACGGGTTGGCCACCAGGGAGCGTCGCTCGGTGCACCTGGCCGATCGAGGCCGCGGCCACCGCCTCGTCGGTGAAGGTCTCGAAGATGTCCTTAACCGGTTTGCCGAACTCCTCCTCGATCACCTGGCGAGAGGCCTCGGGATCCATGGGGGGAGCAGAGTTCTGGAGCATGGTCAGGGCGTCGCGGTAGGTGGACATGTACTCGGTGGGTTCGCCAAACTCGTAGAACGAGGCGAGCTGCCCCAGCTTCATCGCCGCGCCCTTCATCTCGCCGAGCATCCCCACCAGCTGCTGGGCGGTCTTCTCGTGGAAGCCGTCGAGGAACTCCTCGGAGCGCTCGGGCGAAGCAAACGACTTGAAGCGCGTCCCGACGAAGCGCGCCGCCCCCTTGCTGGTGGCTCCCGCCAGCTTGGCCCCGCGCTCGAACCAGCCGGTTGGAATGGGGGCCTTGGGGGACTTGTCGGCTGGCATGGGGGCTACTCTAATTGGGTGCGGACTCGAGCGAGGCTAGGTCTGGTGGTCGTGGGGGTTCTGGTGGCGAGTGGGTGCACGAGCGCGTCCACACAGCAGTCGTCCTTCACGGTGGACAAGACGGCGACGGGGGCCGGCTTCTCGACCGCGACGCTGCGCAAGTACTCCAACTCCAATGCGATGAAACACGTGCATAAGCTCGCCGGCGCAGGCGGCGTCGGCGTGAGGGTCAGGTCCAAGGCCGGGGAACTCGCGGGATCCAAGTACATCCGAAAGAGGTTCGAGGCACTCGGTTACAAGACCAGGGTGCAGACCTTCTCCGTAGATGGCGGCACCTCGCGCAATGTGATCGCGTGGTGGCCCGACGCAAAGCGCTACGGCCTGGTGGTCGGCGCTCACATGGATACCGTCCCGAGGTCGCCCGGCGCCAACGACAACGCCTCAGGCGTCGCGGTGATGCTCGAGATGGCCCGCATCGCGGCGGGACGCGACCCCGTTCGTTTGGTGCGCTTCGTAGCGTTCGGGGCGGAGGAATACGGCACCAACGGCGAGCACCACGTCGGCTCTCAGGTCTACGTCAACCGGCTCGGTAAGAGGGGGCGTGCTCGACTCGGGGGAATGATCTCGATCGACATGATCGCGGACGGACGGCCGCTGATCACTGGGACCTCGGGGATGGGACCCGAGGTGGTCGCGCGCACCGTGTTCAACAAGATGAGGAAAAAGGTGCGCATGACCTACCAGACGCTTTGCGATTGCTCGGACCACGGGCCTTTCGAGCGGGCGGGAATCCCCGCGACCTTCCTGTACAGCGGAAACGAGCCCAACTACCACGACCCCTCGGACAAACCGAAGAACCTCAGGAAGCGGGACCTCCGGCGCACCGGGTGGGGCGTCCGATTCTTCTTCAAGCAGATCGACCTGGGCATGATTCGCCGCTTCAGGCGAGAGCGTTAGACCATCGTCGATTAGTCACCCAGCGCGCGGAAAGCATCGTCTCCGTGTTCTTCGTACTCGGCCCCGATCTTCGCGGGCAGCCCCGTACAGGATCGCTCCTTCAGGATGAGCTTTCGGTCCTTTGGGGCCGTGGCGGGCTGATCGAAGTCGAACACCTGAGCCAGGTTGCTCGCGTTGCAATCACGGTGGGTCAAGCAATCAAGGCCGTGGATCTCTTCGATCAGCGCGAGCACGGATGACGGCTCGGTCACGGTGTCGTCGACCACACCCTCCTTGGCCCAGGGCGAAATAACCAAGAAGGGGGCGCGCGGGCCAAGGCCCATGTGATCCGTGTGCGGCGGAGGCACGTGATCGTAGAAGCCGCCGAAATCATCCCAGTCCAGGAAGATGACGGTGTTCTTCCAGTACTTGCTGCGCATGATGGCGTTAATGTGCTGGACGGTCCAGTTCTCGCCCATGCAGACGCTCGGCCCCCCGGGATGCTCGTTCACCCCCGGTCCGGGCACCACCCAGGTCACCTCGTCGAGGTTGCCCGAGGTGATGTCGGTCATGAACTGTTCCTCTTCCGTGATGTCTCGCCCCCAGTGCTCGGAGAAACGCATGTGTTTGATCGCAAGCAGCGCGTTCATCCACGATCCCTCGTCGGCGTAGTAGTGCCACGAGATGCCCTCTTGGTCGAGCTGGTCCTGAATGACCTCGAAGTCGAAGCAGGCTCGGACCTCCTCCCAGAAGTCACCGACCCTGTCGACGTCCGCTCGCTCCTCGGCCTTCATGACCACCTTCTGTTCCTTCTTGCTCATCTTCGTGAAGCGGTAGACGGTCTCACCGGGATCGTCGCAGTAGCCGCCCGGGTTGTTGGTCTGGAGCTTGTTGCCGACGACATCCGCGGCCTGGCCACCCACGGTGTACAGGTGCTCGGGGAACGTCGGTCCGTACATCGAGCTGAAATGGTGATCGCCGAGCACGAAGTTGTCCGCGTAGGCCCAGTAGTTGGGCATGCCCTTGCGAGTGAACGAGTTGTATCCGGCCAGGCCTTCACCGTTGAGGATCTTGTCGAAACCGTCCATCTTGCCGCCGTTAATTCCGATGACGCCGTCGAAGAAACTGTGGCCGAGGTCGGGCTCCTGCACGTCTGGGGCCACGGTCAACTCGACCGTGCGGCCGTCCGAAGTCTTGCCCGTGCGCGTCCCCTCGCCGCGCGGGTAGCGGGCGAAGTAATTGTCGTAGGTGCGGTTCTCTTTGACGATGTAGACGACGTGCTTGATCGGGTGGTCCTCGGGCAGCTCCGCCTCACCCAGGTCGATTCCCGACCCCGGTGACGCCGACGAGCCGGGCGAGGGCTGCTCCTCGCCTTGGTCCTGCGCGCCGGGGCCCGAACCGGAGTTGCCCTCCTCGTCGGATGCGAACATCTGGCAGGCGCCGGTCAATCCCACCAGAGCGACGGACAGAGCCGCGAGTGCACGCTTGCTTCGTCCGTGAAGTAGCCTTCCGGCACCGCCCATCGACGTCCTTTCCCTGTACGTGAATAGTCTTGACCCCGAGCCAGGACATGCGTACTACGAACGGCGTCTGAAATCGAGGACTGATTCGGGCTACGCTGAAGGCGAACGCCATCGTCCATCAGACCAGGAACGGTGCATGAGCGACCACTTGAGCGATCCGCCGCCGTACGAGCCCCCTCCCGAGGAGGAGGGCCTCTACGAGTGGGAGACCGAGGAAGAGGGAGCCGGGCCCAACATCCTGTGGGGGCGAGTGATCGCCATCGTGCTGGGGCTGGTCCTCGTGTTCTTCGCCGGCCGCCTCACCGCGGGCGGAGGTGGCGAGGTGGATGAGACCCGGCTGGACTCGTTGACCCAGGAAAACGCCCAGCTCGAGGAGCAGGTAGCCCAGCTCCAGGCGGACCTCGACGCCGCCGAGGCCACCCCGACGACCGAGCCCACCGAGACGCCCGGGGGAGAAGAGGGTACGGGCGAGGAGGCGGCGACCGAGTCGTACGAGGTGCAGGCGGGCGACAGCTTCCAGCTGATCGCGGAGAGCCAGTACGGGGACATCGGGCTGGCCGAGTGCGTCGCCGAAGCCAACGATCTCACCCTGGAAAGCACGATCGTGCCGGGAGACGTCCTCGAGCTCCCCGCCGAGGAGAGCTGCAGCTAGCCACTCAGTTTTCGGTACGGCTCTCCACGATTCTCCAGCGTACGCCGTCGCGCTCGATGGTCCACTCTGATGTGACACGGCTTCGCTCGAGGTCGACGTCCGCCTCGACGTAGGTGGCGTCGTCCACGTAGAGGGGCCGAATCACGACGCGCTCGCGCACGACGATGCGCCCCGCTTCGATCTCGACGACCTCCAGGCCGAGCGTGCGGATCCGCGTTCGGTCGAGCAGGTTGTTCGTCACGAGAAGGCGCAGGTCCCTGCGCACCGCCCCGAACTGAGGTGAGCCCGGCTTCACGACCGCGGTCAGGGCTGCCAGATCCCGGTGCCGGTAGACGCGCTCGAGCCCATCCCGAAGCTCGGTGAAGATTGCGAGAGCCTCTTCGTTGTCCGGATCTGCGAGCTCCAGCCCCTCCTCAGAGGCAATCGGCGAGGAGGAGACCTGGGCGGTGGGCGTGGGCGTCACCGGCAGTGTGCCGTCACGCTCGCCGCCACCAAGCAGTCCCGCGATGACGAGGCCACCGGCCGCCGCCACTGCCGCCGCCAGCACGAAGCCGCGCACGGGAGTCAGCGGAGGAGCAGGCCCGCCCGTCGTGTTGCCGGCATCGTCCTTGCGTCGCTCGCCCATCGGTCCCACCAATGGCCTATCACGGGCGCCATCAAGACGATGCGCTCTTGTCTCGCCCTTCGATGAAACGATCACTCGATCGCGGGTAGTCTCGACGCCCAAGCGGCGAGAGGGGGCACGAGCGTGGGTTCCAGGAACGGGCGCAACGGACGATCTGGAACGCATTCCAAGTTGGATCGACACAACCTCGAGGACTTCAGACCTCACACAGAAGAAGACGAGGCCGGAACGGCGGAAGACGAGATGCCGGCCGGAGCCACCGAGCAGTCAGACGCCGACGCGGGATCGATCGCGGCCGAGCGCTCGGCCGGTACCGAGAAAACGCAAACCACGGCCATCGTCGATCACACGGACGAGTTCTTGGAAGACAAGCATGAACGCCGGTCGGCCGCGGATGCCTACCAACCCCTTGGGGACTTCCTCGAGAACTTCAGCGCCGACACGGTCATGATCACGTTCCCCGCTCTCGAGAACATGCTCAAGCGCAAGCTTCCTCCCTCCGCTCGGGAGCGCGAATCCTGGTGGACGAACCGACCGCGCGGGCGCGGACACGCGATGGCCTGGCGCGATGCAGGATGGTCGGTCGAAAAGGTGGATCTCAAGAAGGGCCGGGTTACGTTCACGCGTCACACTCCGTAGCGCGCCTTACTAAGTCTCCAGCCGGTAGCCCATCCCCCGCACGGTCTTGATGTTGTCGCCACCGAGCTTCTTTCGGAGGTATCCCACGTAGACGTCCACGACGTTCGAGCCGGGATCGTAGTCGTACCCCCACACGTGGCTTAGCAGCTGCTCTCGTGACAACACCTGCCCCGCGTGTCTGAAGAACGTCTCGGCCAGGGTGAACTCCCGTGCCGAAAGCTCGACCGACTTGTCTGCAACGCTGGCGGTGCGCGTCCTGAGATCCAACGATAGTTCTCCCGCGCGCAATACGGTTTCCTCCGGCGCTCTATCGCCTCGCAAACGCACGCGCACTCGCGCCAGCAGCTCGTCGAAGCTGAACGGTTTGGTGACGTAGTCGTCGGCTCCACCCTCGAGTCCGGACACCGTGTTCTCGACTCCATCGCGGGCCGTCAGGATGATGACCGGGAGGAACTTGTCCTTTTCCCGCAGGTCCTGGAGCACGTCGAGCCCGTCCTTGCCGGGAAGACCAAGGTCGAGGATGACCAGATCGAACTCACCGGAGCGAGCCATGAACAGCGCATCGTGGCCGTCGGCGGCGACAGACGTCGTGAATCCGTTCGCCTTGAGACCTTTCTCCAAGAACGAGGCGATGCGAGGCTCGTCCTCTGCGATCAGGATGCGCTTCACGGCCGCGGTTCCTCCGTCTCCGAGTAGGGCCGATCGACGGGAACGATGATGGTGAAGGTCGAGCCCTGACCGGGGGCGCTCAAGAGCCGGACGCGCCCGTGATGGCCCTCGGCGATCGCCTTGACGATGGCGAGGCCAAGACCCATCCCGTCCGACCGCCGCGCCCTGGACTTTGCCCGCGCGAAGCGATCGAAGATGCGCCCCTGCTCCTCCTTCGATATCCCCGGCCCCGTGTCTCGCACCCAGAACCTGGCCTCGCCGTTGGCGACCTTGGACCCGATCCAGATCCGGTCTCCGTCACCGGTGTGTTGCGCGGCGTTCTGCGAGAGCTGCATCATCGCCTGGGTGAGCCGTTGGCGGTCGGCCTCTATGAGTCCCCTGCCCGTCTCGTCTACGCCCCAATCGCGGTGCGCGAGGCCGCGCACCTTGGTATTGAGCTCGTCGGTGAGCTCGCGTACGTCGACCGAGGTGAGGTTCAGGAAGTCGGGCCTTTCGGCCTTGGTGAGCATCAGTAGGTCCTCGACCATCCTGCTCATCCGGACGAGCTCGTCGGTCACCAGCTCGATGGTTTCCCTGCGTTCCTCTGGGTCGTCTCCCATCAACTCCAGGTGACCGCGGATGATGGTTATCGGCGTGCGAAGCTCGTGGCCCGCGTCGTTGATGAAATTCCGCTGGGTCGTGAAGGACTCCTCGATACGGTCGAGCAGTTCGTTGAAGGTCGCGGCGAGTTGAGCGATCTCATCGTTCCCCTCGACGGGAAGTCGCCGGTTCGGGTCGCTCTCCGTGATGCGCTGGGCCGTCGATCGCACCGCTTCGACTCTGCTCAGGATGCGGCCGGAGAGAGCGTAAAAACCGATCAACCCGATGATGAGCGTGATGACGCTCACCTGGGCAGCGGAGCGAACGGCTGAGTCGACCACTTGTCGCTCGAGGTCCCGGAACAGGGCGACGACGAAGATCCCCTCGGTGCCGCCGCCCCTTTGCATCAGGGGAACCGCAAGGTAGCGGATCTCACCCTCGGGCGTGTCCGCCGACCCGGACCTGGGCTCTTCGATGCCCCTCCAGAGCTCGAGAAGCTCGGGGTCGGTGCTGATGTCGTACGGCGGGCCCTGTCCCTGTGGGCTCAGTTGCTGCAGGATCGCCTTACCACCGACGATCGCCAGCATGGCCTCGTTTGGCGACGCTATGTTCCGCCGGAAGAAGGTGTCGAAGATCGCCCTGACATCGCCTTTGAAGGGCCGCCCGGTCTCAGGGTCGCTGCCCTTCGCCAGGGTTTGGAGCTCGGCCACCTCCTGGGCGAGGCTGTCGTTGATGCGCTCGTCGAGCCGGTTGATCAGTACCGTGCGAAGGACGAACAGAGACGCAATCGTGGCAACTGCGAGTACCAGGATGTAGCCCCCGAGGATCCGGACTCGCAGGCCTGCAAAACGCGCCAGGACGGGTCGCCCATTTTCCTGCTCGGCGTCGAGTACCTGAGTCGGTGCGGCACCCGGCGCCGTCTCAGTCATCTCCGCCACCATCGTCAGTCTCGCCACCGCCATCATCATCATCGTCGTCGTCGGGCGGAGGCGGAGGTGGAGGAGGTGGGGCTCCACCGGCCGGGGGGTCGTTCTGCTGGACGGGCGCGTTGTTGCCGGGCGGCGGGTCCTCCTTGCCCTTGTCCCTGGTGTCCTTGCCCTTGTCCCTGGTGTCCTTGCCCTTGTCCTTGCCGCCCTTGCCCCTCTTGTTCTTAGTTTGGTCCTCGCCGGTCTCGTCCCGATCCTCGCCATCGAGTTGAATCGGCTCGACGTTCGGCGGAGCCGGCGTCCGCAGCGCGCCGGCGAGGCCCGCGCCGAGGGCGACGCCGACCACCAGTGCGAGCAGCACCACGAGAATCCTTCCCGGAAGGAGTTTCATCACCTCATGCAGCCAAATGCCAGTTAGTGGCACATGAGAAACACATGAGAACTCTCTCATGTTGGACCGGAACCCCCTCCGAGCAACTAACCTTCATGCACCGTCGACATGTGGAGACTCGAAACAAGATGACACCCAAGGAGAAGTGGAACTTTCCCGAGGGCGAGGAGTTCTTCCCCGGCCGCTTCGCACTGAGCAAGCTGGGCGGCGGCCACCGCTACGAGGCCTATCTAGCCTGGGACGATTCTCTGTATTTCGTCGTCGTTGCAAAGGTGGTCAGGCCCAATCTCGTCGGCGACGAGCGAGTGCTCGCCGGGCTGAGAGGCGAGTTCGAGATGCTCGAACGGCTGGACCACCCCGTGATCCTGCGGGGGTTCGACCTCGTCATCGAGGGCCCGCTGCCCCATCTGATCCTCGAACA
>JBOGWV010000006.1:0-3115 GCA_050693975.1 Actinomycetota bacterium | reverse complement strand
GCACCTCGTTGCTGGCCGCCCCGGTCAGCGGGAACCCCGAGGTCGTGAAGTCGGGAAAGCTGACGCTGGTGGTCTCAGGGCCCGAGGACGCCTACCAGAGCGCGCGTCCTTACCTCGACATCATGGGCGCCGCCAACACCTACGTCGGCGACGCGGATGCTGCTCGCCTGGCCAAGATCTGTCACAACCTGATGCTGGGTGTGGTCTCCCAATGCCTTGCGGAGATCACGGTGCTCGCCCAAAAGGGCGGCCTTCGACGCAGCGACTTTCTCGAGTTCCTGAACAACAGCGTGATGGGCTCGACCTTCACGCGCTACAAGACTCCCGCGTTCGTGAATCTCGACTACACGCCCACGTTCACGCCGGTGCTCTTGCGAAAGGACTTCGACCTTGGCCTCAAGGCGGCGCGCGAGCTCGACGTGCCTATGCCGCTGGCGGCGACGGTGCATGAACTCGTACAGAGCCTCATAGGGCGCGGGTTCACCGAAGAGGACTTCGCCATGCTGTTGGAGCAGCAGGCGGACGCGTCCGGACTGAAACTCGAATCCGAGAACCTCGCTGTGTCCGACGGTCTCGAGGACGGGGACTGATGAAGCGACCGCAGGGCTGGGCCGACGAGGCAAAGCTCGACGAAACCACGCGGCTCGAGCTCTACCGGAAACTCTCCGAACTCCGTCAGTTCGAGCAGCGCGCCTACGACCTCTTTCTGCAGAACCTCGTAAAGGGCACCAGCCACCTCTCTTTGGGGCAGGAGGCAGTCGCCGCCGGCTTCGGTCAAGCGATGCGCTACGACGACTACACCTTTTGCACCTATCGAGGGCACGCCCACACGCTGGTCCGCGGTGCCTCGATGACGGGGCTTATGGCCGAGCTGCTTGGTCGCGGCAACGGGATCCTGGGGGGCAAGGGCGGCTCGATGCACCTGACCAGCGTCGAGCATTTCGCGATGGGCTCCTACGCGATCGTGGGCGCGCATCTCCCTATTGCCGCCGGAGCAGCATGGGCCGCGCAGGAACGAGGTTCGGGACAGGTCGCGGTGTGCTTCTTCGGGGACGGGACGACGAACATCGGAGCCTTCCACGAGGCTCTGAACCTGGCGGCGGTGTGGACGCTGCCGGTCGTGTTCGTCTGCGAGAACAACCTCTACATGGAGTACACGCCGATCTCGTCGGTCACGGCGGTCGAGCATCCTGCTGCGCAGCGAGCGGCCGCGTACGGTCTCGAGTCTCTGATCGTCGACGGGAACGACGTCGACGAGGTCTACGGGATCGCCTCCACATACATCGAGCGGGCGCGCGCCGGGGAGGGTCCCGCCCTCATCGAGGCCAAGACCTATCGCAAGGGTGGACACAGCCGCGCCGATCCCGCGAAGTACCGTCCCGCGCAAGAGGTCGAGTCCTGGCTGGCCCGCGACCCCCTGGACCTCTACCGCGCCCGGCTGGCCGGTGCCGGCTTCGACCGGAAGCTTCTCGACGATATCGACGCCGAGGTTCTGGCCGCCGTCGAGGTGGCCACTCAAGAGGCGAAGGCCGCGCCTCCACCATCGGAGGAGGCCATCTATACGGATGTCTGGGCGGATGGGGGCTCGCGATGGCGGAACTGACCTATCGGGAAGCGGTCGCCGCCGGTCTCGCGCAAGAGATGAAGCGCGACCGCAGCGTCTACTTCATCGGCGAGGACGTCGCCGCGGCCGGTGGTGTGTTCAAGACGACCGGGGGACTGCTCGAGACGTTCGGCCCCCGGAGGGTGCGCGATACGCCGATCAGCGAAGAGGCAATCGTGGGAGCCGTGATGGGTGCCGCCATGGCCGGCCTCAGGCCGGTCGGCGAGGTCATGTTCTCGGACTTCTTTGCAACCTGCTGGGACATCGTCGCCAACCAGATTGCCAAGACCCGCTACATGACGAATGGACAGATCACGCTGCCGCTGGTGCTGCGCAGCGCCAACGGTGGTGGCCTTCGTTTCGGAGCGCAGCACAGTCAGGCCGTCGAGAACTGGGCGATGGCGATACCGGGTCTAAAGGTGGTCGCACCCTCGACCCCCGCCGACGTCAAAGGTCTGCTGGCCGCGTCGATTCGAGACGACGACCCCGTCGTCTTCCTGGAGGCGAAGTCCCTCTACGCGGTCAAGGGGGAGGTACCCGACGGTGAGTACGTGGAGAAGCTGGGCAAGGCCGTGGTTCACGGAGACGGTGACGACGTGGTGCTCGTTGCGCTGGCCGCCATGGTGCCGAGGGCCATCGAGGCCGCAGAAAGGCTTCATTCCGAGCACGGCATCAAGTGCCGGGTCGTGGATCTCCGCTCGCTCGTCCCTCTCGACGTCACGACCTTGCTGGACGCGGTTGGTGCGACCGGGCGAGTGTTCACCGTCGAGGAGAACCCGCGTCTGTGCGGTTGGGGGGCCGAGGTCGCTTCCATCATCGCGGAGGAGGCCTTCTACGACCTCGACGGGCCGATCGTTCGCATCACCTCACCCCACGTTCCCCTCCCGTCGGCCGAGACACTCGAGGACGCGACCATCCCTTCGGTCGAACGCGTCGTCGCAACCGTGGTCAAGGAGCAGGGGTAGATGCTGCAAGAACGGACGCTCCACACGGAGTTGTACATCGGCGGGCGGTGGCGCGGCTCGTCGGACGACTCCTCGTTCGACGTGCTCGATCCCTCGGACGAGTCCGTACTGGCGACGGTTGCTAACGGGACGGTGGATGATGCGCGAGCCTGCGTCGAAGCGGCCGACTTAGCGGCCGGAGGCTGGGCCTCTACGGCGCCGCGCGAACGGGCCGAGGTCCTGCGACGCGCCTTCGAGTTGATGACCGAGCGCGCCGAAGAGATAGCGGAACTCATCGTGCGCGAGAACGGCAAGCCGCTCGGCGACGCGCGCGGCGAGACCGCCTACGCGGCCGAGTTCTTCCGCTGGTACTCCGAGGAGGCCGTGCGCGCCACAGGCGTGGTCGCCACCGCACCCAGCGGTGCCAATCGCATCATCGTGGTCCGCCAGCCGGTCGGGATCGCAGTGATGGTCACGCCGTGGAACTTCCCGGCGGCGATGGCGACGCGCAAGATCGGTCCTGCATTGGCGGCCGGCTGCACCTGCATCCTCAAACCCGCGTCCGAGA
>JBOGWV010000005.1:0-7902 GCA_050693975.1 Actinomycetota bacterium | reverse complement strand
TCCGCACGAAGTACCCGTGCGTTACGGCCTTACGCTTCAGTACCCCGACGTCGCGCGTCAGGAGAACCCGCTGCTCGGCTAGGGAGATCGCAGCAAGCTCCTCGTCGTCGATGTCGTTTCGATAGAGGGTGTCGAAGCCGCACAGGCGCAGGTAGCGCGCCAGCGTTCCCAGATGCGCATCGAGAACGAATCGCGTGATCCTCAGCGGGACGGGGCGCAGGCGGCCGACCGAGGAGATGTCGAGGCTCTCGAACACCGGGTACGCGGCGATCCTGTCCCCATCGGTCACACGGCGGTCGAAGTCGACGGGCTCACCGTTGACGAGGATCAAGTCGACCTCGGCGTGAGGGACGCCCCTGGACTCGATCAAGTCCTTCACCGTCTCCCCCACCCCCACCAAGTGCTCGACATCGCGAAACCGCTCATCGGCCGCCAGAAGGTCGTTGAGTTCGGCGTAGAAACGCAACACCGCGCTTGCCGTCATTGCCGGTGCCTAGGCATCCGCTTCGCTGGCCATCTCGTCGTTGGTGAGACCGCTGATCACCGACTCAGGTTGCGTGCTGACCGGATTCCGGCGGGCGTCCGCGGCCCCGTCCCTCATCTTCACGAGCAGCCAGCGCGGCTTCTCGCCCGGGCCGGTACGCGTGATCGCGTAACCACCGGTGAGCTTGTGACCCTCGAGCCACACCGTGGCGTGGCCATCGTTCAGTGCGTCGGCGATGGGGACCTCCTCGCCCTTGCGGCGCGAGAGGTTGCGATACGTCCCGGCATCCCACACGATCACGCTTCCGCCACCGTACTGGTCCCTGGGAATGTTCCCTTCGAAATCGATGTAGTCCAGCGGGTGATCTTCCGTCGGCATCGCAAGTCGTTTATCGCGCGGGTCGGTCGACGGACCCTTAGGAACGGCCCACGACTTCAGCACCCCGTCCACCTCGAGGCGGAAGTCGTAGTGAAGGCGCGAGGCGTCGTGCTTCTGGATGACGAAGCGATTTCCGCTCTTTCCCCCCATTGCTCCAGGGCCGAAGGGCTCGCTGGTCTTGCTCGGATCGCGCTTGGACTTGTAGGTCTCGAGCTTGTCTTCGGCCACTCTCAGGAACACCTACCCGCAGCGAGTCGTTGCACCCCATGCAGGGCGCGTTATCCCTGTTGATTCCGTACCCTAGAGTTAACTCGACGAGGCATTACCCAACAAGGAGTCGCTCGCGATGGAGCAAAGCACGTATGAGACCGCGACCTTCGGAGCCGGATGCTTCTGGGGGGTCGAAGCCGCCTACCGCCAGATTCAGGGCGTGAAGTCCACCCGCGTGGGCTACGCCGGTGGAACGGTAGACGACCCCACCTACAAAGAGGTCTGCACCGACACGACCGGCCACGCCGAGGTCGTTGAGGTCACCTACGATCCGACGAGGGTCTCTTACGAGGAGTTGCTCGAGGTGTTCTGGGCCAACCACGATCCCACGCAGGTGAACCGTCAGGGCCCGGACGTCGGCACGCAGTACAGGACGGTGGTGTTCTTCCACTCTCCCGAGCAGGAGATGTCGGCGATGGCGTCGCGTGACGCCGTCCAGGAGCGATTCGATCGTCGGGTCGCAACCGAGATCGTGGCCGCCCAAAGGTTCTGGGAGGCCGAGGAATACCACCAGCAGTATCTGGAGAAGCGCGGTCTCTCGACCTGTCGCATCTGACTTGTAGCGGGTTGGGCGCCGCGAGGCGGCGGCGGTGGTTAGTGCGGGTGGCTTTTTGTGATGGTCGCGTCGGTTCGTACTCGCGGTGAGTCCTTCATATGGGGAGCAAGCATGGCGGTCGCGAACTCCCGGGCCCCCTCGTTGGCGATCACCAGCTCCTCCGTTCCGACGTCGTAATAGGCAAGGCACTTTCCGTCGGGATCGTGCACGTAGAAGCGATGGTTGCCGGTCCTAGCCCAGGTCTCGTAGAGAGCGAATCCGTCTCCCGAGGCCGCCGCCGGCGAAGGTTTGGTCCGGGGCGTGGCCGAGTGGCGAAAGTGTGACCTGCGCTTGCGCGGGGCCAGCCATGTGGCGGGAGTCTCGATCGCCTCCGCGAGGGTACGCCGCTCGGTCTCGTTGAGCGTGGCTCGAAGCGACTTCAGCCAGAGCGCGAGAGCCTCGTCGGTTATGACCGTCAGGCCCTCGGGCCGCCGCTCAACGGTAAGCCACGCCCCCACAGCGACGATGACGGGAAGAGCTGAACAGTCCAGGCCGGTGGCGATCCTGAGCCGATTTGAAACCGTGGCTGCCTCACGGCGCACTCCGGCGAACAGATCGACGCGCTCACCACCCACGACGCAGTCCCTTTCAGTGACCGTGACGCTGCCCTTCAGCCGCTTAGCCGTCAGGCAGAACACGCCCGGGGGACCGACCACTATGTGGTCGACGACGTGGCCACGGCGTCCGATGACCTGCCCGTGGACGGTTCTCCATTCGGCGGGGAAATCACCCAGGATCTTCGCCACGGCGTAGGCGGGCGACCCCGGAATACGTGCAGTGCTCATTCGGTATGAGTCGACCGTCCGGGTGCACTCTTGAGAATCCGCCCCGGGCAGGGAGCCTTGAGGCGATTAGCTGCGGCGGCGTGCGGAGACCGGCAGCGCGGGCTCTACGGGCGCAACCCGCACCCTGGCGTCGACGATGCTCGCTCCGGTCGGCGTCACCATCACGGGATTGCAGTCCATCTCGAGCACCTCTGGGTGCGACTCCACCATGTTGCTGACACGCAGCAGTAGCTCCTCGAGAGAATCGATGTCGGCCGGAGGTGATCCCCGGTAGCCCTCGAGCAGTGGATAGGTGGACAACCCGCGCACCATCTGTCCGGCATCCTCATTGGTAAGTGGCGTGATTCGAACGCTGACGTCTTTCAGCAGCTCGACCGCGACGCCGCCGGCGCCGCACGCGATCACCGGGCCGAAACTGGGATCGTGGGCGACGCCGACGATCATCTCCACGCCCTCAGCCACCATGGGCTGCAGTAGATACTCGCTAACCTCGTGGCCCGCCGCGCGCACCGAGTCCTTCATCTCGAGCGCCGCCTTGTAGACATCATCGGCGCCGCTCAAATCCAGTCGTACGGCACCCGCCTCGGTCTTGTGCACCAGTCCCGGCGCCACCGCCTTCAGCGCAACGGGGCCCGCGAGGGACTCGGCCACCGCTCCTGCCTCTTCCGGCGACGAGACGAGACGCTGGTCGACGAGCGGCAATCCGTAGCACGCAAACAGGCGGGAGGTCTGCTCCGGCGACAGCCACGCCGGCTCGTCGCCCAGGGCCTCGGCGATGACGGCCGCACCTTCATCCCGGCGGCAACCCTCGAAGACCTTCACCTCGCCCTGGGGCAGGTTGCGCCACACTCCGTACTGGGTGGCACGCGCCAGGGCCTGCGCGGCATCCTCGGGAAACGCATAACTTGGAATCCGAACGCCGTGTCCTGCCAGCTCATCGGGCACACCATGGGACGACATGAACACCGTCAACAACGGGATCTCCCGCGCTAGATGAGCGGTCGCCTCGCTGATGGCGTCGGCCACGTCCTCGGAGCGGGTCACCAGCGGTGGAATGAAGATGACGACAATGGCGTCGACCTCCTCGCTTGCGGCGACGATCTGGATCGCCCGCTTGTAGTCGTCCGCGGAAGCACTGGCGATCATGTCCACCGGGTTGAGGGTCGTGGCCTCGGCGGGCAGGAAGTCGTCGAGCCGAGCGCGCACGTCGTCTGGCAGCGGACGAACGGTGAGGCCGTCCGCCTCGCATGCATCGGCGCAGAGTATTCCGGGCCCTCCCGCGTTGGTGATGATCGCCACCCTGGGCCCCTGTGGCGGGGGCTGGTTAGCGAGCAGCGTGGCGATGTCGAACAACTCATTGAGGGTGTCCGTTCGGATTACGCCCGCTTGCGAGAACAGCGCGTCCACGGTTATGTCGGACGCGGCCAAAAGCGCCCCGGTATGTGACGAGGTCGCCCGAGCGCCTGCGGACGAGCGCCCGCTCTTAACCGCGATGATGGGCTTCTTGCGGGCCACCCGCCGGCATATCCGCGAGAACTTTCGAGGGTTCCCGAAACTTTCGAGATACAGCAGGATCAAATCCGTGTCGGGATCCGTCTCCCAGTAGTTGATGAGGTCGTTTCCCGAGATATCGGCCTTGTTGCCAACGCTGACGAACGTAGACATGCCCAGCCCGAGCTGGTGCGCGTAGTCGATCACCGCGAGACCGAGCGCGCCGCTTTGTGACGAGAAGCCGACGCGCCCACGCGGCGGGAACATGGGTGCAAAGCTTGCGTCGAGCATCACATTGGGATCGGTGTTCATGATGCCCATGCAATTGGGGCCGATCACGCGCATACCGGTCGCCCGGCAGACCTCCATCAACTCGCGCTGGCGAGCGACACCGTCGTCGCCGGTCTCGGAGAACCCGGCGGAGATGATCACCAGAGCCCTGACACCCTTCTCACCACAATCACGCGCAACGTCGATTACGTGGCGCGCCGGAACGACGATGATCGCGAGATCGACCGGGCCGGGCACGTCCAGAACGGTCGGGTACGCGGCCACGCTGTGAACGACCTCGGCCTTGGGGTTGATCGGGTAAACCGGCCCGTTGAACCCCTCGATCAAGAGATTGCGAAAGACCGCAGAGCCAATGCTTCCCGAACTTCGGCTCGCTCCGATAACCGCCACCGAGCGTGGGTTGAAGAAGTTGCGCATAGCCGCGACCGCTGCGGTTTGCTCCCTTCGCTCGAATCGTTCGAGGGCTGCGGCGGAGAACGAAGTCGGGAACTCCACCTTGATGACTCCCGGCTCCAGTTGCATGCCGACCTGAAAACCGGACTGTCTGAACACCTCGATCATCCTGTGGTTCTCGGGCAGAACCTCTGCTTCGAAGATCGCCACGCCGGAATCCTCGGCGGCCTGCGCAAGGTGGGCCAGGAGAATTGTTCCGAGCCCGCGTCCCTGATAATCGTCGGCGTTGACGAAGGCAACCTCGGCCCGAGTGGGATCGTCGTCCAGACGCTGCCACGCAGCATGGGCGACGACGCGCTTACTTTGACCAGTCGTGGCGATGAGTCCGAAGCGGCCCTCGTAGTCGACGTCCGTCGCCCACACGGTGGCGGGTTCGAAGTTCTTGGTTCCTGAGAAGAACCTGAAGTACTGAGACTCCGGGCTGAGCCCCTGAAAGAACGCGAGCATGGCATCCCAGTCGTCGGGGCGAACCGGCCGAACGTGGACCGTCGATCCGTCTCGAAGAGCGACGTCCGCCTCGCGATGCGCGGGGTAGCTGGCCACGGCTGTGACTGTAACCTGTTGCCACTCGACGAAGGAGCTCGACGGCCATGGGACCAAGCCCCAAGGACTTCTTCAACAACTTCAAGGAATACGACGCGCCGCTGGTCGAAAAGCTTCGTCTCGCGGCAAAGAACACACTCATCAAGAGAAGGCGTAACTCCGCCTGCTGCGGCAACCACGGCGAGCCCGGCTGCTGAAAGGCCGACCACGGCTCCGGTCGGAGCCACGAACACGATCACTGACGTGACGACTTGAGGGGGCAAATGCGCATCTGCTTGATGGTCGAGGGCCAAGAGGGCGTGGGTTGGAACGACTGGGTCGATCTCGCCAGGACCAGTGAGGAGGCGGGCCTCGAGGGACTGTTTCGATCCGATCACTACGTCTCGACGATTAGCGAGACCACGCTTGGGTCGCTCGATGCCTGGGCGACGCTGTGCGGCCTGGGAGCCGTTACCGAACGAATCCGGCTCGGCACGATGGTCTCACCTGCGACGTTCCGGCACCCTTCATTGCTCGCCAAGATGGCAACCACGGCCGATCACATCTCGGGTGGACGTGTCGAGCTCGGAATGGGGGCCGGCTGGTTCGAGAGGGAGCACTCGACGTACGGCTTCGACTTTCCCCCCGCAAACGAGCGAATGGCGATGCTGGCCGAACAGCTCGAGATAGTGCACGGCGAATGGAGTCAGGACGGATTCGACTTCGACGGCGCCTACTACTCGGTTGATTCCGTTCACGCGCTTCCAAAGCCGCTACAGCAGCCCCACCCTCCGCTCATCATCGGAGGATCGGGGGGGCCCAAGAGCATTGCTCTGGCCGCGCGTTGGGCCGACGAATACAACACCGTGGCCCCTACTATCGACGAGGCGCGCGAGAGAAGCGCTGCGTTTGACTATGCCCTGCGCGCCGCCGGTCGCGACATCGAGGATTGCACTTTTTCACTGATGACCACGTGCATAGTGGGAACCGACGAAGACGAGTTCAGAGGGCGCGCGCAGAACGTGCTGAAGCGCACCGGCAACGACGCGGAGCTCGACGACTACATCGCCAGGGCTCGCTCCAACCGAGTCGTAGGAACGGTCGATCAGGTCATCGAGCGGCTCGGCGACTACGCCGGAGCCGGCGTGGACAGGGTGATGCTCCAGCATCTCGACCACACCGACCTCGACATGGTCCGGCTGCTCGGTTCGGAGGTCGCGCCGGCCGTCGCCTAAGCGGGTCAGGCTAGGAGGGCACCGGGGACCAGCGCCAGAAACCACGAGGACAGCGAGCCGACGACCAGGTACTCGGTCAGGTCATGGATGGCGGCGCTTGCGCGCCGCGACTCGACGCTGATCTCGGGCCACCGGAGCAGGCTCTTCGCGGAAACCACCAAGGCCGCGGCCGTCAGCTCGCCCACCAGCGCAAAACCGAAGATCATCAGGCGCTCGATGGGTCCGATGAAGCGACCTCCCTTGATCGAGGTCTGAGCGAACGCGACCGGCGTCCCGGCCGCCGAGAGGATCAGCCGGACGACCACGTTGGCACTGGAAACGAGCCAGAGCCCGGCTCCGAAGATCAACACGACCTCTTGGTAGGGCCGCTCGGAGATACTCGGGACCGCCGCGCGCTCGAGGGCGCGGGAGAGGGACTCGCCCGAGGACACGCCCAGTTCGCCGCCCACCACGAGCAGTCCGGCTACGCCGGCAACCACCGCCAGCGAAGCCGCAGAGCCGATCCGGCGTCCACCGCGAGGCAGCACCCACGCCGCGAGAGAGGCCGCGGTCAACACCAGCATCGCGATGGTGGAGGACGTGTCCGCCGCAACCAACAGCAGAAGGACCAGGGCCATGACGGTCCCGCCGGCCACACCGGCCCGCCGTCGTGCCTTGGACTCTCCCTCGGTTCCGGCGATCACATCTGCGAGCCCGACACCGGCAAGCCAGATCCCTAGGAACTCCACTTGCTCGCCTCATTCATGAGTCTCGTCGCCTGCTCGATTGCATAGCTCCCATTTCTAATGCGTCGCTGTGACACCGCCGAAGAGGAGATGCCCTCAGCCGAGGCGGCGGCCGAGCGGCTTTCACCCTGGATGAGCGCGAGAAGGAGACGCGCATCCCGCTCGTCCATGCCCCCAACCAGCTCGTCCCGACAGCAAAGGTAGGCGTTGACCAGGCCCTCGAACGAGGGTCTTTGCTGAGGCTCGGACTGAGCCGAACGGGCGTCGGCGAACATCGTCCTGAGGCCCTGAGGAGACTCCCGCCGCCGAGCCGAGGGGGCCGCTCTTCCTATCGCGTCGCGCGCCGCCCACCAGGCCGGCCCGTCTTGCCCAAAGGGCGATTCGGGCCCGGGCTCGAGCACTAGGTCACCGGCGCCGACCCCGAAGCGGACGTCGGCCCGCCCGATCAGGGTCACGCGCACGAGCAGCGTCGCCTCGAGGGCCGCTGGTAGGTCCTCGTAGAGGCCCTGGAACTCGTCGCCGATGGTGGGCACGAGCTCCTGGGTCGCCCGCACTGCGGCGTTGACCGATCGCAGGACGGAGCGCACCTGATCTTGCAGCGACGCCCGCTCGTCGTGAGCGCGCGAGCCGACGATGTCCCCCAGTACGGCGAAGTAGGTCCCCATCGCTCCTC
>JBOGWV010000004.1:0-14409 GCA_050693975.1 Actinomycetota bacterium | reverse complement strand
CGGTGTCGTCGACGGTGGTGGTCTGCGCCACCTTCGCGATCGCGATGGCCTCGTCCGATGCCGAGAATGTGATGTCCGGCCCCTCGACGATCTCGCCGGTCGCCTTCGCGCCGGCCTCCTCGAACGCAGGCCCCAGACCGGGGAGCAGGGACTCGAAGTCCGATCGGAAGTTCCCCGTCGACAGCTCGAGTACCCGCTCGCTCGTCTCATCGAGTGTGGCCGCGTCTACGTTGACAAGCAGCTCCACGATCTCGGTTGCGATCTCGCGGACCTCGGGGGCTTCGTTCGCAAGGGTCTCGTCGATCTCCGCGGGGGACGTGGTGCGCGAGTTGAGCCAGAGGCCGAAGAAGAGCCCGGCCGCGACGACGGCCGCGCCGAGCCCGAAGATAGCGAGCCTCAATCTGGTTATCCCGCGATGCGGACGGTGTCGGAGACTCCCCACATCACCGAGGAGAGCATCAGGTTGAGGACGTTGACGGCCACGATCGAGGCCCGGATGGCCCTGCCGACCGCGATCCCCACTCCCGCCGGGCCCCCGGTGGCGTTGAATCCGTAGTAGCAGTGGATGAGCGCGACCGCGACTGCAAAGGTCATCGCCTTGATCAGCGAGTAGAGGACGTCGATCGGCGGCAGGAACAGCGAGAAGTAGTGCTCGTAGGTGCCAAGCGACAGCCCCAGCAGGTTGGTGACGACGATCTTGGTGGCGAAGTAGCTTGCGAACAGCGAGATCAGATACAGGGGAATGATCGCTATCAGCGCGGCGAGGATGCGCGTCGACACCAGATAGGGGACCGGACGAACGGCCATGACCTCGAGTGCGTCGATCTCCTCGTTGACGCGCATGGCCCCCAGCTCGGCCGTGAACCCCGCCCCCACTTGAGCGGCGAGCGTCACCCCTGCAATCAACGGAGTGATCTCGCGCGTGTTGGCGAACGCGCCCACGAAACCCGTGAACGCCTCGGCCCCTATCAGTTGCAGACCCTTGAAGCCCTCGAGCCCCACCTGCGTGCCGGTAAAGAAGGACATGAAGAAGATGACTCCGGCGGTTCCTGCGCCTACGATCAGCGCGCCGGAACCGAGCGTGATCTCCGAGACCAGCCGGCCGAGCTCCTGAACGTGCCTTAACGCCGGCACCATGTCGGCAAGCGACTTGGCCATGAAGGTCAGCTGCGATCCCAGGTTGGACAACCCATCGACGAAGCGGCCCGCCGGTCGAAACTGCTTGTGCCCTACGGTCGCCACGACTAGCCGAACTTCTGGGGGACGATGGCGAAGTACAGCGCCGTGAGGATGAAGTTCACGAAGAACACGAGCATGAAGGTGACGACCACCGCGCGGTTGACGGCGTCACCGACGCCCTTGGGGCCACCCTTCGCGTAGAAGCCAAAGTAGATGGCGACCATGGCCGCGATGAGCCCAAAGATGCCCGATTTCAGGATCGCGACGAAGAGGTCGGCCGGTTGCGCGAGCAGGTTGAAAGAGGCGAGGTAGGCGCCCGAGGTACCTCCTTGGATGACCACGTTGAAGAAGTAACCACCGGCGATGCCGGCCACCGACACGAAGCCGTCGAGCAACATGGCGACGAACACGGCCGCCCAGATGCGCGGGACTACGAGCGTGGCCACCGGGTTGACGGCCAGAACCTCCATCGCGGCGATCTCGTCGCGGATCTTGCGGCTCCCGAGGTCGGCGCACATAGCCGATCCGCCGGCCCCGGCGATGAGAAGAGCCGCCACGATCGGAGCGGCCTCGCGCACGACCGCGAGGACCATGGCCGCGCCGGTCTGTGATTCGGCACCGAGCTGGCGCGCCACGTTGCCCACCTGGAGAGCGATCGTGGCGCCGAATGCGATCGAGACCAGCACCGCGGGAAACATCGAGACGCTTGCGATGAACCAGCTTTGTCGAATGAACTCGCGCCACGGATACGGCGGCTTCCACATGACTCGGAGAGCCTCGAGAGTGATCGCAAACATGTTGCCCGTCTCGGTGACGAGCCCACGCGCTGCTCCGATCACCGCCTCTGCGGTTCCTCTTCCGGCGCGCCGGCGGCGCGCTCCATCTCCTCGACCTCGGCGGCGGTCATGCCGGATCCCGACTGCGGTTTCGTCTGGTCCTTCTCCTCCGACATGCCGATCGGACCCTCGGTGTCGCCCGCCAGGAACTGGCGAACCACGGGGATGTCGGACTCGAACATCTCGTGGGCCGGTCCGAAGCGGACGAGGTTGCGCCGGTACAGCATCCCGATGTAGTCGGACACGCGCTTCGCGGTAGAGATGTCGTGCGTGACGACGATGAAGGTGGCCTCGAGCTGGCGGTTCAGGTCAATGATGAGCTCGTTGAGGAACGCGGTTCGAACGGGATCGAGGCCGGAGTCGGGCTCGTCGAACAGGACGATCTCGGGATCGAGCACGAGCCCTCGCGCAAGTCCGGCTCGCTTCTTCATGCCTCCGGAGATCTCGCCGGGAAGCTTCTTCTCGGCCCCGACCAGACCCACCATGGTGAGTTTCTCGTCGACGATCTGCTTGATCTCGCTCTCACGCTTCTTGGTGTGCTCGCGCAACGGGAAGGCGACGTTGTCGTAGATGTTCATGGAGCCGAACAGGGCTCCGTCCTGGAACAGGACCCCGAACTTGCGGCGGACCTTATAGAGCTCCTTCTCGGAGAGGGCGGGCACGTTCTTGCCGTCGATCCATATCTCGCCGCGATCGGGCTTGAGCAAGCCGACCAGATGCTTGAGAAAGACCGACTTTCCGGTCCCCGAAGGGCCCAGCATCACCGTGACCTTGCCCTTGGGGACGTCGAAGGTGATTCCCTCCAGCACCGTCTGGGCACCGAAGGATTTCGTCAGGTCCTTGATGCTTATCTCAATATCCAAATCAGGAGCCATCTTGTCGCTGAACATCTCCCAGGTATCCCGGCCGGCGGGCGCCAACCCCACGGCAAAAGTGCTTGGAAGCGTACTTGCGAACCAGACCTCTGCCTAGAGGGGTTCTACTGTAGCGGCCCGCCATTTAGACTGCGCCGCCTATGGACTTCAGAGACACACCCGAGGAGGCGGCGTTCCGCCAGGAGTTGCGCGGCTGGATCGCCGACAACCTCCCCGAGGGCTGGCGCGAACGAGGCCCCACCTCGGGCGGCATGGATGAGGGCTTCGCGCGGGTCTGGTCCAAGGCCCTCTACGACGCCGGCTACTCGGGGCTGACCTGGCCCCAGGAGTACGGGGGCCGGGGTGCGCCCTACACCCATCAGGCGATCTTTCTCGAGGAGAGCGCACGAGGGGAGACGCCCGAGCACATCGGCGTCATCGGGCTCGGCATGGCGGGGCCCACGATCATCGCCCACGGCACCGACGAGCAGAAGTCCGCTCATCTATCGAAGATCCTGTCCGGTGAAGCGGTCTGGTGCCAGGGCTTCTCAGAGCCCGGCTCCGGAAGCGACCTGGCATCGCTGCGCACGAGGGCCGATGACGCCGGCGACCACTACGTGGTCAACGGCCAAAAGGTGTGGTCCTCTTACGCTCACATCGCGGACTACTGCATCCTCGTGGTTCGCACCGACCCCAGCGCGCCGAAGCACAAGGGGATCACCTACCTGCTGGTCGACATGCATTCCGAGGGTGTCGAGGTGCGGCCGCTTGTCCAGATCACCGGCGATCCCGAGTTCAACGAGATCTTCTTCACCGACGTCAAGGTGCCCAAGACAAACGTCGTCGGTGAAGCCAACGCCGGGTGGAACGTCGCGATGACGACGCTTTTGCACGAGCGAGGAACGCTCGGCTTCGCGCTAACCGCGCGCCTCGAGGTTGCGGTCGCCAAGCTGATCAGACTTGCGAAGGAGACCGGAGCGTCCGACGATCAACTGGTCCGCGACCGCGTTGCTCGACAGTGGATCGAGCTACAGGCCCTGAAGTTCACCAACTACCGGGCGCTCACGACCTTGATGAAGACCGGCGTCCCCGGACCCGAGGGCTCGATCGCCAAGCTCCACTGGAGCGAATCGAACCAACGCCTGGGGGCGCTGGCACTCGAGATCCTGGGAGCGCGCGCACAACTCGACGGTGACGACGCGGTGTGGAACGGCTACTGGCAATACCAGCAGCTTCGGAGCAGAGGCAACACGATCGAGGCCGGAACCTCCGAGATTCTCCGCAACATCGTGGCGGAGCGCGTGCTCGGCCTCCCTAGGAGTCGCTAGGTGGGCCACTAATGGACTTCGCGTTTACCGAAGAGCAGGAGATGCTGCGCGAGCAGGTGCGCTCGTTTCTGGCAACCGAATACCCCGGCGAGCGCGTAGCGGAGCTGGCCGAGTCCGGCGACGGCTGGGACGAAGCCTCGTGGACGAAGATGGCCGAGCTCGGCTGGACGGGGTTGTCGATTCCCGAGCAGTACGGGGGCGCGAGCGATCGTCTCGACGATCGCGACAGGACAGACGGCACCAGCTTTCTGGACGAGTCCGTGCTCTTCGAGGAACTCGGCTACGGCCTCTACCCGGGTCCTTACTTCGCAACCATTGCCTTGGCCCTGCCCGCGTTGCAGTCTTCACCAGACATGCTTGCGAGAGTGGCGGATGGACGTGCCCGGGTCGCGCTCGCCGCATTGGAGCCGGACGGCGCTCGCAGCATCGAGGACGCCGACCGCATCAACACCACAGCCGAGCCAAACCGCGAAGAATGGACGCTCACCGGGACCAAGGACCTCGTCGTCGATCTTTCAGCGGTAACCCATGTGGTGGTGAGCGCCCGCTCGGATGGAGATATCGGCCTGTGGCTGGTCGAGCCCTCGCCCGATGCGACGCGTTCTCTCGAAACGGTTGACACGTCTCGCCGTCTTGGCCGCCTCACCCTCGACTCGCATCCGGCGGTCCTGCTCGTGGAGCCCGGCAAGGCAGTTCCCGTGCTGCGGAACATAAGGCTCCGGAGCCAGGCTGCGCTCGCCCTCGAAGCGGTCGGAGTCTCACAGAAGGTGCTCGAGCTGGCGCGGTCCTACACCTCGGAGCGCAAACAGTTCGACAAGCCGATCGGCTCCTACCAGGCCGTTTCGCATCAGGTCGCAGACATGTACGTGCACACGGAGCTCGCACGCTCGCTGGCCTATTGGGCCGCGTGGTGCGTGGCCACCTCGGACACCTCGGCGCCCAGGGCTGCGGCCTCAGCCACCGCGCTGGCGAGCGAGTCTGCGGTGTCGGCGTGCGAGCGCTCGATCCAGGTGCACGGCGGCATCGGCTTCACCTGGGAGCACGTCCTTCACCGCTACTACAAGCGGGCGCTCGGCATCGCCACCTTCGACGGGACGGCTTCGAGCCAAAGGGCCGCGGTCGCCGCCGAGCTACTGGACTCTTGACCTCTCTTATCCGCTTAGAAACCGCCGCGCCTGGATATCCTCGCTAATCAGATGGACAGCGCGATAAGTCTCGTCGAGTCGTTGCCCGAGCGGTGGCTAGAGCATCGCTTTCAAAGCGGTGGCCGCTGGCGCATTCGTGTCGGTCGGGCCGCGCGCGACGTGATCGTCACGGCCTCCGGAGCAAGCGTCGAGAAGACGAATGGGAAGATCGACGCCGAGATCCAGACCGACCCCGACACCTGGAGGGCCATGGATGCCGGCGAGATGTCGGGCGTCGAGGCCTTCGTCGAGCGCAAGCTGACCGTCAGGGGAAGCATCGAGCGGGCGCTCCATTTCGAGCCGATGTTCGACCGCCCCGAGGCAGGCGGCATGCGCTACACGATGGAGGAAGTCGACATCGGCCGCGGCACGAAGATCTCTGCGTTGGTGGCCGGCAGTGCAGACGCAGAGCCGCTGTTGTTGATCCACGGGCTCGGAGCGACCAAGGCGTCGTGGTTGACGGTCGTCCCTCAGCTCGCTCGCACCTACCGGGTGATCGTCATCGACCTTCCGGGGTTCGGACGTTCCTCCAAGCCGATCGGTCGTTACGACTCGGCCTGGTTCTGCGGGCACCTGTGCAGGCTTCTCGACGAGATGAGCATCGACGAGTGTTACGTCGCGGGTAACTCCATGGGCGGAAAGATCGCCATGGAGATGGCGATGCTGGACCCCGAAAGGGTGCGCGCCATCATGTGCCTGTGTCCCGCCTCGGCGTTCAGCAACCGGCCGATGCTTCGCCTGGTCAAGTGGCTGCGTCCCGAACTCGGAATGGCGGTGGGCTTCCTACCTCGCGCGAGGGTCCGTGACGAGATCAAGTCGCTGTTCGCGGATTCCAACAGGCTCGAGGATGTTTGGTTCGAGGCCGCGATCGACGACTTCTTTCGCGTTTGGAGAAATCCCAAAGCCCGCGGAGCCTTCTTCGCGGCGGCTCGTTCGATCTACCTCGAGGAACCGCATGGGGACGAGGGATTCTTCACCCGACTCGAGTTGATGAAGACACCGTCGCTGTTCGTGTACGGCGAGCAGGACTCGGTCATCACCCACCACTTCGGTCGCAAGATCCAGCGCACCTTGCCCCTTGCGGAGGTTGAGGTCTGGCCCGACTGTGGACACGTTCCTCAAATCGAGCATCCCGACCGGACTGCCGAGTTGATGCTCAGATTCCTCGACCGTGCAGGAGATTCAAGGGCCGCCGGCTGACGTGAGGATCCTGTTCTTTGGTGGCACGCAATTCGTCGGCCGCCACATGGCCGAGCACGCCGTCGAGCGCGGTCACGAGGTGACGTTGTTTACGCGCGGCAAGACCAACCCCGGCGTGGTTGCGGGGGCCGAGGAGCTCCACGGCGACCGAGACCGAGGGCTCGATGAACTGGCCGGGCTCAGCTTCGACCGCGTAATCGACGTATCGGGTTACCTACCGCGCGTCGTGCGGCGGTCGGCGGAATTACTTCGCGACGCGACCGACCATTACACCTTTGTCTCGACGGTCTCGGTCTACGGGGACTTCGGCTCGCCGGGGATCACCGAGGACTCGCCGCTGAAGACCATGCCCGACGAGTCTGTCGAGGACGTCACCGACGAGACCTACGGGCCGCTGAAGGTCGGGTGCGAGAACGTCGTGCACGAGCTCTACGGCGACCACTGCACCATCGTTCGTCCCGGCTTCGTCGTGGGACCGCTCGACTACACGGATCGCTTCCCCCACTGGTGCGCGCGGGCTCAACGGGGCGGCGCCATGCTGGCTCCCGACGACTCCCACCGGCCGATTCAATTCGTAGACGCGAGGGATCTCGCAAGGTTCATCATCGGGCTGACCGAGGGGCCGACTCACGGTTACTTCAACGCAACCGGGCCGGCCGACCCCCTCACCTGGGGCCGCTTCCTGGAGGCTTGCATCCAGGTCGCCGGAGCGGACACCGCGCTCGAGTGGGTGCCCGAGGCCTTCCTTCACGATCGCGAGGTCGACTTCACCTCCGAGCTCCCGCTTTACACCCCCGAAGACAGCCCGGGAAGCGCGACGGTCGACTGCGACCGGGCGATCGCCGCGGGACTGGCGTTTCGTGCGCTGGATGCCACCATCGAGGCCACACTCGCCTGGATGCGCCAAGAGGGACGCCGGCCGTCGGTGGGGATGTCGCCCGAGCGCGAAGTGGAAATACTGGATGCCTGGCGTCGTTCTTACTGATTCACGTAGGCTTGATCGAACGTGTGCTTATCGTGTTCCTCCAGAGTCCGAGCCTCATACGTGCCTGGGCCTACGTACCCGAAGCCCGCCGCAGTGCACATGGTTTGGCTTGTGTTGGGCGAGCCGTCACAGGTACGAACCGCCGAAGGGAAAGGCAGAGCTGCCGATTGCCAGAACTGCTCCCAAGACGAACGCTAGAAGAACCTCCGCATCAGTCCCGCCTATTCCACTCCAGGAACGAGTCCTGGCACACCCGGGCCGCCTCCACGTACCAACGTCCGTCAATGGTCAACACTTGAACGTCCGCGTCAAAGCCTTCGTTGGTCGGGTGGATATACCGCACGTGCTCCTGGTCTTCGGCCTCCCCAGGCCCGCGGGAGTCCGGGTGCAGGACAAACTCATCCATCGGCTCAGAATCCCCTTCTTCCATTCCAGGCGAATGATTAATGTAGTAGGCCAATGCGTCCCGTGGATTTTCGAATGCATCCTTGCTAGGAATGGTCCAGAACGAGTCTTGAGCAACTAGACCTCGGCCACATTCGACGTCGTCCTCTTCAGGCTTGGTCGGCTCTTCCGAAGGTGCCGCCAATACGATTGACATCGCGGCGAACCCCAGCCCCGCAGCCAGCAGCAGAATTCCGACCTTCTTGAGCAAGTCGATTAACACCTGATCCCTTCTCGGCATTTCAAGTTAGTTCCTCGCGCCCTGATAACCAAGATGATTGCGGCGGGCAATGGAAAAATCCCGAGGCGTAGGGAAGAAATTTGAACAAACTCAAGATGTCATCGTGTGCTTCGCTCTTTAGTGGACGAGGCTGCTGGGGCTTTATGCGCTCACCCCACTCGGACGCCGCCGCCTCCTTTGGGAGATATGGAAGCTAAACTACGGAGTCGTATGGATCCTCAGAGGCACGTCTTTGCAGATCGTTCGGAGCGCGGCAAGCTCGCGCTGACGGGACCTCAACGTGCATGGTTCCTGCACCAGATCCTGACCCAGGCATTCGAGGACATAAGTGAGGGTGAAGCGCGGGACACCGCGCTTATCACCGCGCACGGCCGCATGGTCGGCTACATGGAAACGCTGGCGACCGAGGACTCGATCCTTATGCACTTCGAGGCAGAGCTAAAGGACACGCTGCCCGACGCACTCCGCCGTTACGTGTTCGCGACGCAGGTGGATATCGCAGAGGTAACCGCCGAATACGGCCTCGTGCTGGTGGTTGCTCCGAACTGGAGAGAGAGAGCCGCGGAGATCGCCCCCGACGCAAAGGTTCATCGAACGCTGTCGCTGGGGGTTCCCGCCGGCTATTTGTGGACCGAGCCGCATGACGCCGAGAGGGTCCAGGCGGAGCTCAAGGGCAGGGGCTTCGAGCAAGCAAGCGAGAACGAGCTCGAGGGGTTGCGCGTCGAGCACGGGATGGCGCGCTGGGGCCACGACATGACCGAGAAGACGCTGCCCCCCGAGGCCGGCCTCGACGAGGTCGCGGTCCACTACGACAAGGGCTGCTATGTGGGCCAGGAGGCCATGGCCAAGATTCGCTTTCGCGGCAAGGTCAACCGCAGGCTGCGGCGGCTCGAGGCCGAGGCTCCACTCGAGGTTGGTGCCGAGATCCGAGCGGACGACGCAAAGGTCGGTGTAGTCACGAGCGTGGCCGGCAATCGCGCCCTCGCGATGGTGCGCTACACGGTTGAGCCGGGTACCCGGGTGACGGCGGGAGACACCGCCGCGACCGTGACCGAGTAACCACAACTCTCCGAGGAGGATACGTGAGCCATCATTACGAGGGCGATGACCTCATCGTTCGTAAGATTCGCGTTGGCGACATGGAAAACAACACCTACGTTCTCGAGTGTCCCGCTACGCACGATGCGCTGCTGGTGGACGGGTGCTTCGAGGCCGACGTGATCCTCGCGGGCTCAGAGGGTGCGCACATCGTGGGAATCGTACAGACGCACGGTCACTACGATCACGTCGACGCGCTGCCCTCACTAAAGAAGGAGCTCGACGTCCCGGTCTACGCCCATCCCGCGGAGAGCTATCCCGTACCGGTCGACGTCGAGCTATCGGACGGAGACACGATTCCGTTCGGCAAGGACCACGAAATCAGAGTTCTGCATACCCCCGGTCACACTCCGGGCGGCGTCTGCCTGCTGATCGGCGACCATCTCGTGAGCGGCGACACCTTATTCCCGGGTGGCCCCGGCAACACCTGGGAGGACGACAAGCTGTTCGCCCAGATCATCGACAGCATCGAGACCAAGCTCTTCACGCTGCCCGACGAGACGCGCGTCTATCCGGGTCACGGCGACGACACCACCATCGGAGCCGAGAAACCGCACCTCGAGGAGTGGAAAGTGCGCGGATGGTAAGCACCCCGTAAGGCCGTGCCTGTCAAGTTGTGGCGCCGTGCCCCCACAATAGAGATGTGAGCACTCAGGTCGCCGAGACGGATCCCGTCGAGCCTCTCGATAAGGGGCGGATCAGACGAGCCGGGCTAGCGGCGATGGCCGTATCGACCGCGCTCATATGGCTGTTGTCCAGCATGTTCGACGGCGTCATCTTTCCCCCCGCGGCGCTGGCCGACCTCATAGTTCGAAGCGTCCCCGGGGGCTTCTCGACCTTCTTCATCGACGCCCTGGGTCACTGGGCGCTGCGTTTGCTCATCATCGGCGTCCTCACCGGGTCGCTCCTTTTTGGTGGCGAGTTGCTGTTGCGACGATCGGCCTCACGGCTGCGGACCCTCGAGACCGGTGGGCTGATCGCCGCGCTCGGTTTCGTTGCTTCACTCGCGAGCACATCGGGGACGGGGAACCTGCTCCTCACCGCCGGCGCCCTCGTCGTGTCCGCGATCGTTTATTCGATAGTGGCGGACTCCGTTTACGCGACCGCTTTGACCGGCGTCGATGAGTCGCGGCGGCGCGCGCTTCGCCTCGGCTTCGGCGGCGCGATGATGATCGCTCTCGCCGGCGGCGCGCTGGGGTGGGTGGCGCGCGCGTTCTCCGGACCGGACCGCAACGTCAAGCTGATATCTCCCGCCGACCGCGAGGTCTTGCCTCCCCAGGGCGAGGACTGGCCCGACATCGAAGGGCTGCCGCCCGAGGTGACGAGTGCGGAGGACCATTACGTCGTCGACGTCAATCTCATCAAGCCGTCCGTCGATGCCGAGGGGTGGGAGCTCCGTGTGTTCGGAGAGGTCGACAACGAGCTCACCTTCGACTTCGCCGGTCTGCAACGGAGCTTCGAAGTGGTCGAGGAGTACTCGGTCATGACCTGCATATCGAACGAGGTCGGCGGCAACCTCATCGGAACCTCGCTGTGGGGTGGGGTCCGGTTGCGCGATGTCATCGAGGAGGCCGGGGTTCGCGACGGCGTCGTCGACCTCGTCCTTCGTGGCGCCGATGGTTACTCGGACTCGATTCCCCTCGATGTTGCGATGGACGAGCACGTGCTGGTGGCGGTGAGCCAGAACGGCGAGCCACTCACTCAGGCCCACGGCTTCCCTGTACGGCTTCGCATCCCGGCGATCTACGGGATGAAGAACGTCAAGTGGCTCGAGTCGATCGAGCTCGTCACCACCGACTATCAGGGTTACTGGATGGACCGAGGCTGGAGCGATGAGGCCGTCGTCAAGACCGAGAGCCGCATCGACGTCGTCGGTGACGACGGTTCCGCGATGGTCGGCGAGCCGGCTTGGATCGCCGGAATCGCCTGGGCGGGTGCCCGGGGTATCTCGAAGGTCGAGGTATCGACGGACGGCGGCGATACCTGGGAGCAGGCTCAACTCAAGAGTCCGATCAACGAACGCATGTGGCGCTTCTGGGCCCACCGCTGGACTCCGAGTAAGGCCGGCGACGTAGAGATCGTCTGCCGCGCGACCGACGGGGAGGGTTCGGTCCAAACCAGAAAGGTGGCTGACCCGCACCCGAGTGGTGCCTCGGGCTACCCGAGCCGCACCGCGTCCGTTCGCTCCGCCTGACCAGCCAATCCCGCCCGCTCGGTCAGGAAGTCCTCCCAAGTTCGATGGCCCACCGCCCGCTCGGGCGCCAGATTCGCACCGGCCCGGAATGCGCGGGCGGCCTTGCCGGGGAGCCTGACCGGCAGGATCAGCCGGTGCCGGTGGCTCGCCCGCAGATACCCGCGGATGAGCTCGGCCATCCCGTACACCCGTGGACCGGCGATGTCGGGCACGAGGCCGGACGGCCTGCCGAGAGAAAGCTCGGCGAGTCGGGCCGCCACCTCTCCGGCGTCGACCGGCTGGAACCGGAAGCCGGCCGGGACCGGTATCACCGGCAACTTCGCCATCTGCCGGATCACCATCAGCATCGAATCGTGGACCTGGGTGGCGCGCAGCGTCGTCCAGGGCAGTCCTGAGTCGGCGACCACCTTCTCTGCGGCGCGCTTGGCCGCGAAATAGCCGAACATGGTGCGATCGACCCCACTGACGACCGGGATCCGTTCGGCGCCGACGACCGAGATGTACACCAGGTGCGGTGCCCCAGCCCGCGACGCCGCCCGCACCAGATTGCGCGTCTTGGCCTCGTCGCCTTTGGCGCTGCCAGCGAGGTGCACGATGGTCCCGACGTCGTCCACCGCGGACTCGATTCCCTCGCCGGTGGCCAGATCACCTGTCATGAACTCGACGCCGTCCGCGGACTCGTGGCGGGTTCGGCTGAGCACCCGCAGGTTGCACCCGGCGTCCCGCAGGAGCGGGGCGACGAGGCGCCCGAGCGTGCCGGTGCCGCCGGTGATCAGAAGGGGTGAGGTCATGGTCATCTCCTATTCGTTAGTCAGGGAGTCGATCTCCCGGTCACATCTGCCGGGTTCCAGGGGTCTACTTCTATGACACCCCGCGACGGAGGAATGTGACGTGCCGGACGAGAGTGCATGGCTGATCGAGCGCTTCGAGGAGCACCGTCCTCGCCTGCGAGGGGTTGCCTACCGGATGCTCGGCTCGCTCAACGAGGCCGACGATGCCGTACAGGAGGCGTGGCTGCGCCTCAGTCGCGCCGACACCAGTAGCGTCGAGAACCTTGCCGGTTGGTTGACCACGGTGGTGGGGCGAGTGTGCCTGAACATGCTGCGCACACGCGAGTCACGGCGTGAAGAGCCCATCGATGTGCGTCTACCCGATCCGATCGTCAGCCCTGAGGACGGGGGCGACCCCGAGCAGGAGGCGCTGCTGGCCGACTCAGTCGGGCTGGCGTTGCTGGTGGTTCTCGACACGCTTTCGCCGGCCGAGCGGCTCGTCTTCGTGCTACACGACGTATTCGCCGTACCGTTCGACGAGATCGCCCCGATGATCGAGCGTTCCCCGGCTGCGGCCCGACAGCTCGCGAGCCGCGCCCGCCGCCGGGTGCAGGGAGCGGCCCCGGCTCCCGATCCTGATCTCACCCGCCAGCGTGAAGTGGTCGACGCCTACTTCGCCGCCGTCCGGGAAGGCGACTTCGACGCGCTCGTCGCGGTGCTCGACCCCCAGGTCGTGCTGCGGTCCGACGGCGGCACGGAGCGCGCCCGCCAAACCGTCGTGATCCGCGGAGCGCGGGACGTGGCCGCCCAAGCGGTCAGGGCCGCGCGGCTTGCCCCGTTCGTACGACCTGCGCTGATCAACGGAACCGCGGGGGTCGTCGCTACTGCTCGCGGGCGGGCATTCGCGGTTATGGCCTTTAGCGTGACAGAGGGAAGGATCGTCGCCATCGAGGTGCTCTCCGACCCCGAGCGCTTGGCCGACCTCGACCTCGGAGTCTTCGAGGACTCACCGTAAGTTCGGGGGCAGAAAGGTCTACTTGTGAACCTGCCTCGGCGCGCTGACGGAGGCGCGCTGTCGCCGCCTGCCATTAGGATCGACAAATGACTACCGCACCGATTGTCCTGGTTCCCGGGTTCTGGCTCGGCGCGTGGGCGTGGGACGAGGTCGCCGCCGCGTTGCGTGCCGACGGTCACGACGTCACCGCGGTGACGCTGCCCGGTCTCGAGTCGGCCGATGCCGACCGATCCGCGATCACCATGTCCGACCACGTCGACGCGATCTGCGAGGCGGTCAAGGCGGCCGGGGTTCCCGTCGTGCTCGCCGTGCACAGCGGCGCGGGGGCCTCGGGCTACGGCGCGAGCGACGGCGTCCCCGAGCAGATCGCGGCCATGGTGTACGTCGACACCGGCCCGGCGAAGGGCGCGCTGGACCCCGAATTCGACGGCGTCGAGAAGCCGCTGCCCTCGCGGGAGGAGCTCGCGGAGGAGGAGAACCTCGACGGGCTCAGCGAGGAGCAGCTCGAGACGTTCCGCCGGCGGGCCGTTCCCGAGCCCGGCGCCGCACTGCGAGAGGCCGCCGAGCTGACCAACGACGCCCGGCTCGACGTGCCCAGCACCGTCGTGTGCACGGGTTACACCTCGGAGGAGTACAAGGACGCAGTCAAGCAGGGCTATGCCTGGCTCGGCGGCCTCACCGAGCTGCGCAACGTCACCTGGGTCGACCTGCCGACGAGCCACTGGCCGATGTGGTCGCGCCCGCAGGAGCTCGCCGGAATCATCGGCGACGTCGCAAAGGCTCACGCCTCGGGCACCTAGCCGTAGAGGCTTGACTGGCTTGACTGGCTTGACTGGCTTGACTGGCGAACGTATGTTCGATATAGTGAGCTAGCCGCGCTCCCGGGAGCCCAGAGGTGAACATGGAGCCTTCCGGAAGCAACTTGAATGACGACAACTTGTATGAGGACCGCAGGGCCGGCCTGATCGCCAGGCTCGAGGGCGCCCACGCCGCGGTCACCTCGTCCCAGCGGCGGCTACTCGAGACCATCGCCGAGTGCGAGCGAGCCGGGCTGTGGCTCGAGGACGGAGCCCGGGACCCG
>JBOGWV010000003.1:0-10622 GCA_050693975.1 Actinomycetota bacterium | reverse complement strand
GCGGGCACCACTCTGTCGGGAACCAACTCGTCTTCCTTTCGGACGTAGACCGCGACGAGCTCTCCTCCGTGAACAACGGCCACGGCATCGCCTTGCGAGAGCTCGCCCGACTCCAGTGGGAGTCGTCGTCCGTGTGAGACCAACCGCGCGGCGTCTTCGTCTATTTCGACCCGGGGCAGCTCGCGCACCGCATCGAGGATAGGTAGCAGATCCGAATCGTCGACCGCGTCGAGAGGAACCGCCTCGGAGTCGGTGAAGCCGCCGTTCTCAATCCTGCGCAGCTCCCGTAAGTGCGCGCCGCATCCTAGCTTGGCGCCCAGATCGTGGACCAGCGTGCGTACATAGGTGCCGCCCGAGCACCTGACGTCCAGCACCGCCTCGGGAGGGTCCGCAGTGAGCGAGAGGAGCTCGAACGCGTGGATCGTGACGGGCCGAGCGCTACGTTCGACTGACTCACCGCGCAAGGCCTTGCGGTAGAGCCGTTCCCCACCGACCTTCACCGCGGACACCATCGGGGGAATCTGCTCGATCTTGCCGGTTAGAGATGACATCGCAGCGCGCACGCCGGCTTCATTGATGTCGACGGGCAGCTTCTCGACGATCTCGCCTGACGCATCCTGCGTCGACGTCGTCACCCCGAACACCGCCGTCGTGCGGTAGCGCTTGGGAGAGGCCTGCGCGTAAGACAGGAAGCGGGTCGCCTTTCCCAAGCCCAGCATCAGCACGCCTGTGGCGTCCGGGTCGAGAGTTCCCGCGTGGCCAACCCGTTTGGTGCGGAAGCGTTTGCGGACCGCATCGACGACGTCGTGGCTGGTCATGGCGGGAGGCTTGTCGATTATCAGAACTCCGTCCGGCCCCGAGTTGCGCCCTCGGCTCATCGCGCCTACTCGGACCGCAGAAACTTGAGGATCGCTCCCACCGCACTCTCGACGTCGACCGCGGTGTATCCGGCCGCGAGCTCATGGCCCCCGCCGCCGTTCGCGCGGGCGATCTCGCCCACGCTCACCGATCCCTTCGACCGCAGGCTCACTCGATAGTTTCCGTCCTTCTGCTCTTTGAACATCGCCGCAACATCTGCGTCGCGCGTCGCCCGCACCGCGTCGATTAGGAGATCGGTCTCGTCGGCTCCGACGCCCGTATCGTCCAGGTCCGCGCGAGTGATCCACGAATAGACGAAGCGCTCGGCCTCGAACAGCTTGGCGCGCTCGAGCACGCGACCCAGCAGCTTGAGGTAGCTGAACGGCGCCGACTCGAACACCTCGAGTGCGATCTTGGGCGCCTGGACCCCATAGGACAACAGGTTCGCCGCAAGTCGAAGGGTCTGGGGGCTCGAGTTCCCGTACTGGAAGCGTCCGGTGTCGGTAACGACACCGGTGTAGAGACAGGTGGCGATGTCGTGGTTGAACTCGACGCCGGCATCCTTCAGCAGGAACGCGACGATCTCCGCCGTCGACGAGGCGAAGTCGACGACCACGTTCAGAGTCCCGAAGTTGTCGTTGCCGGGATGGTGATCGATGTTTATCGAGCGCTCATGTTCGACCGCCGCCTTCTCGAGGTCGCCGAGGCGGTGAGCGGCACCACAGTCAAGAGCGACGAAGAGGTCGACCTCGGGGATGTCGGCCGGCTGGACCAGCGTGTCGGCACCGGGCATGAACATCAACGACGGCGGAGCGGCGACCTGGGGGCTTCCCCAGGTCGGGTACGTGGTCTTTCCCAGCGTGCGGAGCGCCAGCGACATAGCCAGCAGCGAGCCCATGGCATCTCCGTCGGGATTGACGTGGCACGCGAGAGCGACGCTTTTCGCCTCGCCGATGACGTCGACTGCGGCGTCCCAGTCCTTGACGTCGTAGCGCGTCACTGCGTCTCTCCTGACGGTTCGGCGCCCTCGTCGTTCGATGAATGGGGCTCTCGTTCGATCCGGTGGAGGATCTCCTGAAGCCGTTGAGCCTCGTCGGCCATGGTGTCGAGTTCGAAGACCAATTCGGGGGTGAACTTCATGCGGACCTGGTGGCCGAGCTCGGTACGCAGAACGGGAGTCGCGCTCTTGAGCCCCGCCATCGTCGCGGCCTTTTCGTCGTCCGAGCCCAGCACGCTGACGAACACCCTGGCATGGCGCAGGTCGGGAGTGACGCGCACCGCGGTAACCGTGAGGAATCCCAGACGCGGATCCTTCAGGTTCTGAATCTCCTCGCCCAGAACCTCGCGCGCGAGGCGCTGCACCTTCTCGGTTCTCTGACTCATGCTTCGATGTCCTCCATCGCGAACACCTCGATCTGCCGGTCGATGATGTCGGCCCCGTCGAGCGCGCTGCGACCGACCGCCTTCTCGACCTCCTGCAACACCCTCCGGCACTGCCCCATCGACTCGGACACGCAACTGATGCCGACCGCGGCCCTCTGCCACAGATCCTGGTGGTCGACCTCGGCGATCGAGACGTTGAACTTCTTGGCCACCGACATCGTGACGGACCTGAGCACGTGGCGTTTGTCCTTCAGCGACGTCGCCTCGGGAATGAACAGCTCGAAACGGGCGACCCCGATGAACACCTTGACCGACCCCTTTTCGGACTGTTACCGCTCGACCTCTTCGATCTCGAAAGCCTGGATGATGTCGCCTTCCTTGATGTCGTTATAGCCCTCGATACCGATACCACACTCGTATCCGGCGGCGACCTCACGCGCATCGTCCTTGAAGCGTTTGAGCGAAGAGACGGTCGATTCGTAGATGACGGTGCCGTCGCGCACCAGACGAGCGCGCGAGTTCCTGCGGATCACCCCGTCGAGCACCATGCAGCCGGCGATAGTGCCGGCCCTCGGAACCCGGAAGGTAGCGCGCACCTCGGCCTGACCGATGGGCCGTTCCCTGTACTCGGGGCCGAGCTTGCCCTTGGCGGCCTGCTCGATGTCCTCGATCGCCTGGTAGATGACGCGATAGGTTCTCACGTCGACGCCCTCGGTGTCGGCTAGCGATAGCGCGCCCCCGGTCTCGATCACGTTGAACCCGATGACTATCGCGTTCGACGCCTGGGCGAGCGTGATGTCGTTCTCTGTAATGGCACCGACGCCCTTTCGGAGCACGGTGATCTCGACCATGGACTGGTCGAGCTTGTCGAGCTGATCGGCGAGAGCCTCGACCGAGCCCTGGGTGTCGGCCTTGATGAGCAGGTTGAGCTCGGGGATCTCGCCCTCCGTCGTCCGAGCCAGCAGGGCGGTCAGCGAGGCGGGCTTGCGAGCGACCTGCTCGGCAGCGCGACGGTGCTGCTCGCGCTCCGACGCGATGGCGCGTGCCTCGCGCTCGTCCACGAGCGCCCGGAAATCGTCTCCAGCCTCGGGCACCGACTGCCAGCCCAGGATCACGACGGGCTGCCCCGGCGTGGCCTGCTCGACCTCTTCGCCGCGCTCGTTGAGCATGGCCCTGACGCGGCCCCAGGCGACGCCTGCGACCATGGCGTCCGACTTGAGCAGGGTTCCCTTCTTCACCAACACCGTTGCGACGGGGCCCCGACCCTTGTCGAGGTGAGCCTCGATAACGACGCCGCGCGCCAGGGCCGAGACGTTGGCCTTGAGATCGAGGGTGACGTCGGCGGTAAGCACGATCATCTCGAGCAGGCCGTCAAGGTTGGCCCCGGTCTTCGCCGAGACGTCGACGAAGGCGGTCTCGCCGCCCCACTCCTCGGGGACGAGGCCGTGGTCCGACATCTGCTGGCGGGCCCTCTGGGGGTCGGCCTCGGGGCGGTCGATCTTGTTGACCGCGACGATGATCGGCACTCCCGCGGCCTTGGCATGATCGATGGCCTCGATGGTCTGAGGCATGACGCCGTCGTCGGCGGCCACGACGAGAATGACGACGTCCGTCGCCTGCGCTCCGCGTGCGCGCATCGCCGTGAAGGCCTCGTGTCCGGGGGTATCGATGAAGGTGATCTCGCGGTTGTCGAAGTGGACTTGATAGGCACCGATGTGCTGAGTGATGCCGCCGGCCTCGCCCCCGACCACATCCGTCTTGCGGATCGCGTCGAGGATGGTGGTCTTTCCGTGATCGACGTGGCCCATGACCGTGACGACCGGGGGACGGTCGACGAGCTCGACGTCCTCGCCGTCCTCGTCTTCCTCGTCGGCGGACCCAGCCGCCTCGGCCTCTTCCTCGGCAGGGTCGACGACCCGAACCGAGAGGCCGAGATCCTCGGCCACCAGCTCTACGGCCTCGTCGCTCATGGACTGGTTCACGGTCATCATCTCGCCGAGGCCGAGCAGCACCTTGACGATCTCGTTGGGAGCCCGATCGATCTTGGTGGCGAAGTCCTGCACGGTGATGCCGCGATGAACAGTGACCTCGCCGTCCGCGGTCGCCGCCGCCGGTTCCTCGACCTCGGGGGCGGGCTCGGCAGGGGGGGCGGCCGTCTTGCCCGGCGCGGGCTTCGCGGCGGGCTTGGTCGCGGGCGCGCCGGCCGCCTTCTTGGGCGGAGCCTTGGTCTCCTGAGCCGGAGACTTCGCGGCCGGCTCGGGGCTCTTCGCCGGCGTTTTCGGGGTCGCCTTGGGAGCCTTCTTGGGCGCGGGCTTGGGCTCGGCCGCCTCCGTCTTGGCGCCGTTGCCGAGCTCGGAGCGGACGCGCTCCGCCAGCGACTCCTCGATGCTGGAGGAGTGGCTCTTCACCGGCTGACCGATCTTGGAGAGGTGAGCGAGCACCTCCTTGCTGGTCAGCCCAAGTTCCTTGGCTACCTCATGAACTCTGGGCTTCGCCATCCTGCGTCCTTCCTTGATTTCTCTGGTTGTCTCTGTCGACCAACCCTCTGAGCTCTCGACGGAGCTCCGAGGAATCGACGTCCTCACGTTTCAGCGCCCTGCGCAGGGCGCCCGACTTCAGCGCCCTCGATGCGCACGCCGGGTTGTTGCAAACATATGCACCCCGTCCGGGTGCCCGGCCGCCGTCCTCCTCGACGACGATGGCGCCGTCCGGGGCCACCGTGACCCGGATCAGGTCCGCCTTGGGCCGCCTGGAGCGACAGCCCACACAGGTCCGGACCGCTGCAATATTAGTCGCCGGCGGTCTCCTCGCCCTCACGCACGGGCTCCTCGGCTTCCTCGGCTGCCTCGGCGGGAGCCTCGCTCGCCTCGGCCTCCGCCGCGACCCGCTTGGATTCCTCTCGCATCTGCGTTTCCGACTTGATGTCCACCCGCAGGCCGGTAAGGCGAGCGGCGAGCCGGGCGTTCTGACCCTCTTTACCGATCGCCAGGCTCAGCTGGTAGTCGGGCACGATCACGAGAGCGGTCTGCCCGTCGTCCTGGATGCGGACCTCGGTCACCTTGGCGGGCGAGAGAGCGTTGGCGACGAAATCCTCGATGTTGTCCGTCCACTTGATGATGTCGATCTTCTCGCCGCGCAACTCGTTCATGACCATGCGGACGCGCGACCCCTTCGAGCCGACGCAGGCTCCTACCGGATCGACGTTTCGATCGTTGGAGACGACCGCGATCTTGCTGCGGTGCCCGGGCTCGCGCGCCACGGCCTTGATCTCGACGACACCGTCGAGGATCTCCGGCACCTCGAGCTCGAACAAACGGCGAATCAGGCTCGGGTGCGTGCGGCTCACGATGATCTGGGGGCCGCGCGCGCTCTTTCGAACCTCGACGATGTAGGCCTTGAGACGCGCCCCGTGCTCGTAGCGCTCGTGAGGGATCTGCTCCTGTGGCGGCATCAGCGCTTCGGCCTTGCCGAGGTCGAGGATTGTGTAGCGGTTGTCCTGTTGCTGCACGATGCCGGTGACGATGTCCCCTTCGCGACCGGAGTACTCACCGAAGGTGATGTCGCGCTCAGCCTCGCGCAGCCGTTGCAGGATCACCTGCTTGGCGGTTTGAGCCGCGATGCGGCCGAAGTCCGCGGGGGTGTCCTCCCACTCTTTGATGACCTCGATGTCCTCGGTGTCCGGATCGATCTCGACCTCCTGCGCGAACACCGTTACCTCACCGGAATCTCTGTCGATCACGGCTCTGGCGCCGCGCGTCTCGTCGGCTCCGGCCATGCGGAGGTACGCCGAGGCCAGGGCTTTTTCGATGGCCTCGAGCAGCGTGTCGAACGAGATCCCGCGCTCGCGCTCTACCTCGCGCAGCGAATCAAGAGGGATCTGCATCTCTTACCTCCGATCTAGTTCCAGTCAAAAACGGTCCGGGCCGACTTGATGGCGTCGTAGGGGACGTCGACCTCTTGGTCACCGGCGAGCAACTTCACCGATGCCTCGTCGGCGTCCACCACGGTTCCGTCAAGCCGGTGGCTGTCCCCCACCAAGCGTTGTTTCGTCTTGACGACGACCTGCTTGCCCACCGACGCTGAGAAATGCTCCGGGCGCCTGAGCGTGCGCTCGAGCCCCGGTGAGCTCACCTCGAGGGTGTAACGGCCGTCGATCGGATCCCGCAGGTCGAGTCCCCTGGAGATCTCCTCGGACACCTCGGCGACGGTATCGAGATCCACTCCCTCGTCGCCGTCGACGAAGACCCTGACGACGGTGCTGCCACCGGACCCAGACATCTCGACATCCCACAGTCGAAGCGAGCGGCGACGGGTAACCGCCTCGGCGAGGTCGGAGACCTCCTCGAGTACGCCCATGCCACCTCCTCGTCTGTGTGGTCTGGCAACATAACGACCACAAAACAAGCCCCTCGGTGAGGGGCTTCCCAAAACGAACCTGCGCTTCTTACCCTGCGCTACTGCCGGTACCCCAACTCCCTGCGGTCTGCCTGGGCCTTGACGCCGGGGCCTCCGTGCGGGTTGCTACACTGTGCGGATTCCGGAAAAACTCCTGCTCAGAGCAGGTTTGGCAGTCTAACACCTAAGCGCACCGAAGAGAGAGGGCGAGAGCATGGCAAAGAAGGGCCGCAAGCGCCGCTCCCGGCGCAAGAACAAGGCGAACCACGGCAAGCGACCCAACGCCGGCCGCTAGCACTAGCGATCGTCTCGACGATCGCGCCGGGCAAACTGCGCACAGCTAGCCCTTCACGGCTCCCATCGTGAAGCCTGAGATGAAGCGGCCGAGGAGCAGGTTGAAGATCAACGCGATCGGCAGGGCGACGAACACCACCGCCGCCTGTAGCGACTGCCAGAAGAACACGTCGCCGCGGATCAGCTCGGTCGGGACCCCGATACTGATGGACTTCTCCGCGGTCGATGAGAGGAACGCGAGCGCGTAGATGAACTCGTGGGCGGTCAGAGTGAACGCGAACACGATGACCGCGACGATCCCAGGGAAGGCAAGCGGAATCACGATGCGGACGAAGGCGCCGAACCGGCTGTAGCCGTCCACCAAAGCCTGTTCCTCGACGTCCTTGGGGATGCCTTTCAGGAACCCGATGAGGAGCCAGACCGACACCGGGATCGTGATCGTTGGATAGATGAGCACCAGGGACCACGTGTTGTTGAGGAGCCCGAGGTTCCCAACGACCCGGGTCATGGGGATGAACAGCAGGGTCGGCGGGATGAGGTACACGAAGAAGATGGCGATGCCGAGCGGGCCACTCCATTTCATTTGGAGCCGCGCCAGCGCGTAGGCGGCGGGAAGCCCAACGACCAGCGTGATTGCGACCACCAGCAGCCCGGTCCACAGCGTGTTCCACGCAAACGTCAGGAACTGCGTATCGGCTAGTAGGAACCTCCAGTGCTCGAGCGTCGGTGGCAGGTTGTAGATGAACGGGTTGTTCGCCTTCGTATAGAGGTCGGGGTCCACCTTGAACGAGGTGATCGCGCTCCAAATGAACGGTCCCGCCGCGAACAGCGCAGCCATGATCGCGATGACGTAAAGGGCGGTGCGCCCGCCGCGGGCGCGGCGGCGGCGCTGCCGGCGTATTCGGTCGACCTCGCTCTGATTCGTGACGTCGATGCGGCCGTGGGACAACCTCTCTTTGTTACGCATGGGAGTAGCCACCGGCTACAAAACCTCCGTTCGCCTGACCGACCGGAGGATCGCGATCGCGGCGGCCAGCAACAGAGGGAACAGGAAGAGGGCCACAGCCGCGCCCTGGGCGAGATCGCCACCCTCGATCCCCTTGAAGAAGGCCCAGCTCGAAAGCACCTGGGTTGCCTGGGTCGGGCCGCCCTTGGTCAAGATGAAGACGACGGTCATGTCGGCGAAGGTGAGGATGGCGCCGAAGAGCACCGCCACCGCGGTGATCGGCAGGGTGAGGGGGATGGTTATCTCCCTCAGCTTCCGCCAGAACCCGGCTCCGTCGACCTCCGCAGCATCGTCGATCTCATTCGGGATGGCCATGTGCCCGGCCATGATGATGACCGTCGCGAGGGGGACGATGCGCCACACGTGCACTGCGATGACCGATCCCATCGCCAGGACGGGTCGACCGAGGTAGTAGAGATTGGTCTCGAGGAGCCCGAACCAGCGCAGCACCCAGTCGATGGGGCTGAAGATCGAGTTGAGCAACCAGAGCCACGACACCGCCGCCAGCGACACCGGGGTCGTCCACGGCAGCAGCACGCAGAACCGAACGAGCCACTTCCCCTTGAAGTCCTTGGTGAGCACGGTCGCGAGGATGTGCGCTATCACGACGATGAGTGCCATCGAGATAACGGTGAACGTGATCGTGTTCCTCAATGACGTCCAGAACACCTTCGAATCAAAGATCGTGCGCCACTGACTGAGTCCAACGAAGTCGAGGCTCGGGTTCCCGGTCGTTACGTCACTGAAGCTAAACAGGATGGCGAGGACGAACGGGAATGCGACCAAGCCGATGATGTAGACGACGGTCGGCAGCAAGAAGAGCTTCGCCAGGGCTCCTTCACGGTCGGCGAGCCTTCGCTTCGGTGGCGCCGACCGCGGCGTTGGGTCCGGATCCCGAGCCGCGGTACCGGCCGTCGCCAACCCGACACCACCGGAGCGGTCTGTTTGCGTCACGAGCGGACGGGTTGCGGCTCGGTGCGCAACCCCGAGTCGGAGTCGAAGAAGCGCAGATCCTTCTCGTGGACCGCGAAACGCTGAACGCGGTCTTCGACCACGTCTACGTTCACCGTTGCGGGTATCCGGGCGATGATGTGTGCGTCTTCGCTCCCGAGACCCGACGCGGTCGCGTACACGTGCCTGTCGCCGGACAGATACTCCATGCGGTGCACCCGCACATCGACCTCGAGCAGGTTGCCACCGTTGCTCCCGATCGCCTCAACGGGCAAGAAGTTCTCCGGTCGGAAGCCGAGGAGATGGTCGCCACGGTCGATGAGATTCATGGGCGGTGACCCGATGAATGTCGCAACGAAGGTGTCGGCCGGGTGCGAGTAAACCTCCTCCGGAGGTCCGATCTGGCGGATCTTGCCTTTGAGAATGACGGCGATGCGGTCGCCCAGGCCCATCGCCTCGACCTGGTCGTGGGTGACGTAGATCGTCGTCGTGCCCAGTCGCTCCTGGAACTGTTTCAGCTCGTCGCGGGCCGAGGTGCGTAGCTTCGCGTCGAGGTTGCTGAGGGGTTCGTCGAGCAAGAACACGCTGGGGTCTCGGACGAGCGCCCGGGCGAGCGCAACGCGCTGGCGCTCGCCGCCAGACAGGTGACGGGGCTTGCGGTCGAGCAACTCGCTGATGCCGAGGAGGCCAGCGGCCCAGTCCGCCTTCTCGCGGCGCGCGTTGGAATCCATGTCCGTCGCCTTCAGGGGGAAGGTGATGTTGTCCAGCACGGTCTTGTGCGGGTAGAGCGCGTAGCTCTGGAACACCATCGCGATGCCGCGAGCCCGTGGCGGCAGGCCGTTCACGACGTTCCCGCTGATGAGGATCTCGCCCTCGGTAGGTTCCTCGAGGCCGGCGATCATGCGAAGTAGGGTCGTCTTTCCGCACCCGGAAGGTCCGAGCAGGACCAGGTACTCGCCCTCGTCGGTCGCTAGGTCCACTCCGTCGACGGCGCGGACGTCGCCTCTCTCGAAGTGCTTCTTGAGGCCCCGCACCTCGACTACGTGCGCCATCTACGAACTTCTCCCTTCGACTGCCCGTCGCGGCCGGTAGCGGCCTCAGCCAACTAGGCCCTCTTTCCGCCACTTCTCGAAGATCTGCTCGCACTCATCGTGCGCCTGCTGGACGGACTCTTCCGCTTCCTGTCCGCCGCGACAGACGCGGGCGAGCATGTTGGGCAGGATGAAGGTGCCGTTGATCTCGCCGACGGCCGGGCTCGCCGGTCCCGGGTACCCAAGGTTCGCCGACCAGTCGATAGCGGTCTTCAATGGTTGGAGCTTGGTCGCGTCGTCCCCCTCGATCGTGAACGGGTCCTCGTCCAGCCAGCCATCCAGCTCGGGCACCTGATCCGGGTAACCGGGCAGGTCATACAACATGGACTCGTACGCGGCTCGCGGCAGGTTCTCCGTGTAGTGGAGCAGGAACTCCTGCGCCGCGTCGAAGTTCTGCGAGAACTTCGGAGAGATCCAGTTGTACATGACGTGCTGCGCGGCAAGCTGATTCTCTGGGCCCTCGAGGGCCGGGACGAAGAAGACGTCCTTCGCGATGTCGGGAATGCTCTCCTGCGCGGTGCGCCACGCCGAAAGCGAGTTGAGGATGTAGCTCAGCTGCCCGGCGATGAGCCCCTCGTTGTTCGACGCGGGGTTCCAGGCAAAGACCTCTTCGGTCATCGCCCCCTCGAAGAGCTCCTTCGCGT
>JBOGWV010000002.1:0-7460 GCA_050693975.1 Actinomycetota bacterium | reverse complement strand
CGAGGGAACCTCGTGTGCGCGTCCGTCGACCACGAGCTCGGCCCCCTCTTGAACACCCGCATCGAGATACGACTCGACCTTGCTCCGGTGCTCGCCGGTGATGAGCGGTCCCATCTCTGACGACTCCACGTCGCCGGCTCCCACCTTCAATCCGTGAGTCCGCGACCGCAGGCTTTCGACGAACTCGCCGGCCGCGTCCCCGACGGTCACCACGACCGAAATGGCCATGCAGCGCTCCCCCGCGGAGCCGTAGCCCGCGCTGACCGCGGCGTCGGCTGCGGCGGCCAGGTCCGCGTCGGGTAACACGACCATGTGGTTCTTGGCTCCACCCAATGCCTGAACGCGCTTGCCGCCGGCCGCCGCGGTCTCGTAGATGTGCCGCGCCACCGGCGTCGACCCAACCGAGCTAACCGACGCGACGTCGGCATGGGTCAGCAACGCGTTCACCGCGTCGCGATCTCCGTGAACGACGTTGAACACGCCTTCCGGCAGCCCCGCCTCGCAGAACCATTCCGCAAGCATGTTCGCGGCGGACGGATCCTTTTCCGACGGCTTGAGAACGAAAGTGTTACCGCATGCCACCGCAACGGGCACCATCCATAGCGGGACCATGGCCGGAAAGTTGAATGGAGTGATGCCCGCGCACACGCCTACGGGTTGATTGATGGTGTAGGTGTCGACGCCGCGTGACACCTGTTCGGAATAAGCCCCCTTCAGCAGTTGCGGAATCCCGCATACGTACTCGACGACCTCGAGGCCGCGGTTCACCTCACCGGCGGCGTCCTCGAGGGTCTTGCCGTGCTCGGCCGTGATCACCGCGGCGATATCCGCCCGGCGCGCGAGCAGCAGCTCGCGGTAGGCGAACAGCACCTGGGTTCGTTGCGCCAGCGAAGATCGTCGCCAGGTAGCGAAGGCATCACGTGCGCTCGCGACGGCTCTGTCGACCATCTCCGCATCGGCGAACGCCACATGCCCCTCAACCTCGCCGGTTGCCGGATCGAATACCTCACCGGTTCGCTCGGGTGTCTCGGCGACGGGCTTCCCGTCGATGAAGTGACTGATCTCGCGAGTGCTCATCACACGAACATATACGCCTCGTCGGGGCTGTCTGACTCGACAGAATCGAGTCATACAATGGAGGGCCATGGCGGAGAGGCAGGCGGAGAGGCTAATTGGGCCCCTGGAGAAGACCGCCCCCCTGAGACAGCAGGTCTACGAAACGCTCGAGGAACTCATCATCTACGGAGTCCTCGAGCCCGGTCAGCATCTCGTCGAGGCCGAACTCGCGAAGAGCCTCGGCGTCAGCCGGATCCCCGTGCGCGAGGCCCTGCAGTTGCTTCACAGCCATCGCTGGGTCGAGTTACGCCCTCGTCAGGGGGCCTTCGTCCATCGACCCACCCTCGAAGAGGTCGACGAGGTATTCGTCGTGAGGACGCTCCTCGAGGTCGAGTCGGCCCGGATCGCCGCGAAGAACGCGACCAGTGAATCGGTGAGGGCTCTAAGAAAGACCGTGAGGGCCGGCGTCAAGGCCCTGCGCGGGAGCGATGAAAAGGAGCTGGTGAGATTGAACTCGGCGTTTCACGCGCAGGTAACGGCGCTGGCCAACAACCAGGTTCTCTCCGAGATGATCGGCCGGCTGGACAAGCGCATCCGCTGGTACTTCGCCCCGGTGGCGAGGTCGCGAGGCGAAGCGTCGTGGAGGGAGCACGAGGAGCTCGTCGATGCTCTGGAGTCGGGCGATTCGCGCGCGGCAGCTCGAACCATGCGCAAGCACGCAGAACTAACAAGGTCGGCGTTTCACCTATGGAGGGAGTGAACCTCCGGCCTTCTTCGATCTCGAGTTCATAATCAGCGTCGATAGCTGATTCTGGAGGAGTAAGAACCCGAGCCCGAACGCTCCGCCCACCAGCGCCTGATAGATCACGAACCCAATGACGCCGTCGGGCACGCCATCTCCCACCAATATCTCGTGGGCCACCCGCGCGGCGGGAAGAGCGGCCGTCCAGAACAGGATCCCCGACCCAAACCCCTCGGGGAGGCGCTCGCTGTCGACCAGCCACCCGTACGTCATCCCGGCGACCACGAGCGTTAGCGTTAGCGCGGCGATGCCCACCACGCTGCCGGCGAGCCCTCCGGCGGACGCGGTTAGCGCCGCCATCAGGCCGCCGGCAACAACCGCGGTGACGCCGCCCGCGATAACTCTCGGCGTCACGCGCGTACCTCGGGTAGTAACGCTTGCTTAGTCAGGCAGTGCTCCGAACACGGCGAGGCTGACGAACAGTCCGCCGAGGTAGATGACCGCCCCCAAAGCCAGAAGGATCGTGCTTATTACCTTGGGCTGCAGCTTCTTGGGAAGCAGCTTCTTGTTGGTCCAGAGCAGCACAAGACAGTAGGCACCCATCACAAAGGCGGATAGAAACGCCAGCATGTTGAGGATGAAGCCCGGTCCGTCCTCGTTACCCATGACGCCGGTCCCCACAAGGGTCAGGACCAACGTTCCGGCCGCCACCGCGACCCACACGTAGGTGAGGTAAATCCTGCTCATGCTCCACTTGCGGGTGGCGGGTATGAAGAAGTAGGTCATGTCCGCGTTGCCGCGCGCGAGGGCGTCGAAGATGCCGAAGCTCAGCTTCCACCCGACGATCGCAATGAACAGGAAGAACGCGACGCGGGCGAATTCGCCTCCGGCCTCACCGAAGGCCTCGGCCATGGCGGGGATGGTTGCGGAATCCTCTCCTGCCCGGATCGCATCGGCCGCACCGGGATCGATGCGTGCGGCAGACAGGGCCAGCACGGTGTAGATGACGGTGGTCACCATGGTGATGCCCCAGAAGAGCACGCCGGCGTCGAAGCCGTTCCATTTCCGCCAGCCCTTCCACTTCTCCATCTCCTGGGGGTCCTCCGAGTCGAACGTGAACCCGCGCGCCGGCATGGTCTCCTCTTCGTCTAGTCCCCGGAGCCCCCTGATGCGAGGCAGGTAGTGGCCCATACCTGCTCCCTTGTCGCGCAGCCACAGTGTGTACCACATCTGCTGCATCCCGGACGGGCCCGCGAAGGCGAGGGATCCGATGATGATCGGAAACCATGCCGCGGTGAACCATTCATCGTCAATGAAGCCGAACGCAAAGGTACCGGTGATCGTCTCCCCGACGTCACCCAGCTCACCGACGAGCGAAGCGATGATCGCCGAGCCGATAACGAGGATGGATATGAATACAGTGAGCACGGTCTCGACCACGTTGTAGACGATCTTGGAGAAGGTGAGGATCAAACCGATCAACACGAGGCCGGCGATCGCGGTCGGAACCCAGGGAACGCCCCATAAGGTCTCGAGCGACTGCGCCCCCAGCGCGACGTGACCCGGAAAGATGTAGATGAGTATTCCGGTGGCATAGAAGAACCACATCGCCGCCCGGTGAATGCGGGCGGCACCGAAGAAGATGCTCTCTCCCGTCGCCATGGCCCAGCGCGCCATCTCCATCATGACGACGAGCTGGACGGTCACGCCGACCAGGAACAACCACCGGATCTCGGTACCGAAAACGATCACGAGGCGTGGCCATAGGAACGTCTCGCCCAAGCCCACCGCCAGCGCGGTCAAGGCCATGCCCGGCCCAAGCAAGTGGACGGGCTTCAGTGGCGGGGGTAACGGTCTTATGGGAAGGGGATCCTCCCGCCCCATCGCGACGGTTCTTTCCTCTACAGCTTCCTCGGCTCCCTTTAGCGTTGCCACGCTTTCCTCCCGTTAGAAGTGGCCCGGACCGACGACCGGTAACGCGGGCAGAACCTTGAGTCCCCCTTCCTTTACTCCTTTCTCAACCGTTGCGGCAGGGCGAGCGATGCATGTCGAAATCTAGGGAAGCTTGACCACGCTTATCGGGTGGGGTGAGCGATAGTCCCTCGCGTGGTCGATCAACTCGATCTCTCCCCGGTCCGACATGAGATGAAAGGAGCCGTCGGCCGGGTAGTTGCGAATGATCACGACAGTGTCGTCGGCGTGGGTGTAGCGCTCCTCGCTGAACGCCTCCGTGCGGCGCGTCTCGCAGTTCACCGCGGCCTCGCCCGCCCACTCGAACCGATAAGGCGCCAGCGGAAGCCGCAGTTCATAGGGGTAGGTCTTGTCCACCTCAGGCACCTCACTCCGCCGCCTCTGGCTGCAGGCCGAGCTCTTCGAAGAGAGCATCCTGCTCGGGCCCCGGGTCGATGGCGTCGAGCATCTCGACGGGGCTTCGGCCAGCTTGCGTCAGGAGTTCGCGCGCGGCGTCGAAGAGCGGCGAGCGCTCCTCCGGACGGACCCGCTCGACGGCCAGGTCGGTCATCACCTGCAGAACCGCGGCGCGCATCGCCTGACCGCGCTGCTGCGGGGCCCTCACCTTGTCGGGCGCGGTCAGCGGGATGACGTTGAGCGGGATTTTCGACGGCCCCGTCGGCATCTAAGACTCGCCGTCTTTTTCTAGGGCGTGAAGCTCCGCGGCGAGACGCTCGCGCTGTCCTTCTTCGGAGAGGTCCAATACCTCGAACAGCTCGAAGCGCTTCCCCGCCTCGCGCCCATCGGCCAGGAGGACGGGTTCGCCCTCTCCCCACACCTCGAAGCGGGGATGGGGGCTCTGGGAGCTCACCCTCAAGACGCACTCGATCAAGTCGCGCCGGTCTGAGAAGTAGCGCTGCTGGCGCCCCTCGTCGAAGCGCAACTGCAACTCGGCGTTGCCCAACCCCTGGACCCCCCTTCCCACCCGGGCACCTTGCCGTGCCGGCGGAAACTCATTCCAACGGATCGAGTGTTCTGGTTTCTGTTCCCTTTCCTATGCCCCGATGCCACGGTTGACGGGCAAGGAGTAATCCTCTTCCTTCAGGTGCTTGTGCGCCTCTGGATCCTCGAGCTCCCTCAGTCGCTTGGGAACGTCCGCGCCCATGTCTTCCCAGTTGCGGTTCGCGGCCACTTGCATGATCGCGACGTGCTCCGGATGCATGTGTCCGAACCGTCCCTGCATGGCGAGATAGTCGACCACCGGCCGCTGCTCGGGCGGTATGAAGTACTCGTAGCGGCGCTCCTCCGGGTCGTACTCCCACACCGGGAACAGGCCCGATTCGACCACCCTGCGCCCCAGTTCCACGGTCATCGGTGTCTGGTAGACCCAGCCCTTCTGACATGGCGTGTAGCAGTGCAGGAACGCCGCTCCCCGATGGTTGAGACCCTTGCGGGTCTTGTTCATGAGATCGATGGTGTAACCCACCGTGGTGGTGGCGACGTAACAGTTCGGGTGACCCTCGGCCATCATCTTTGCAAGGTTCTTGGGAGGGAGCTTCTTGCCCTCGGGAATCACCTTGCCCGGCGGCGTAAACGTGGTCGACCCCCCGTAGGGAGTGGTCGGCGAAACCTGAATGCCGGTGTTGGCGTAGCACTCGTTGTCGTAGCAGATGAAGAGGGCATCGTGGTTTCGGTACAGGGCCCCCGAGATGGAGCCGAGCCCGATGTCGGAAGCGCTTCCGTCCCCGGCCATCACCATGATGTTGGGGTACTCGCCCTTGTACTTGCCCTTGCGGATCATGGACTCGTAGGCCGCGGCCATTCCCGAAGTGAACGAGCCGGCCGAACCGATCTGCGTGTGCGCCCATGGAACCGTGTAGGGCGTCGACATGTAGGTGGCGTTGGCCACGTACATGCAGCCCGTCGGGCCCGCGACGACGGTGTTCTGACCCGCCGCCTTCAGCACCCAGCGATACTGGATGGCGGGGCCACAGCCCGCGCAGGTCCTGTGCCCCGCCTGATATGGATCTTCCTTCGGCATGTCCGGCAGGTAGTGCAAATTGCGGCCCACCTCGTCGGGCACTGATGCCGACCGCCCTTCCTCTTCGAACAGCGGCAGATGTTGACGAACTACCTCATGAGGCATCGTTTATCCCCTCCCGTACATGGGACGATCTCCAAATCTTGACACTTGTGCTTAGGCTTCTCAATCCTCGAATCCCACCCAGTGGCTCGCCTTTTCAACCGATCCACGCTCCATCGCCTCGACCATCTTGTCGGCCATCCACGTGAACTCGTTGACAGGTATCGTCTCGCCGCCGAGGCCCGCCATGAACGAGGTGACCAGCGGGCGATTGGCTCCGTGATAGAGCGCGGTGGTCACGTCGAGTGAGAGGATGCCTCCGTAGCTGGCTCCTCCGAGCCCCAGGTTGGTCTCGACCACTCCCGCCACCTTGGCCTTGCTCAGGGCCTTCTGCAGGTCCTCGGTGGGGAAGGGACGGATCCAGAGTAGCCGCGCCATCCCCGCCTTGATTCCCCGCTCGCGCAGGCGCTTCACGGCCGCCTGGCAGGTGACCGCGTGGCCGCCCTGGATGACGAACACGACCTCGGCGTCCTCGAGCATGAACTCCTCGACGAACGGCGGATACTCCCGTCCAAAGACCTCGGCGAACTCCTTGGTCTTCTCCGGGATGATGTCGAGCGCGATCTCCATGGACCGGGCCCGTTCGAGCTGCAGCGGCGGACCCTGCTCGGGATGGATCTGGGGCCCATGCGACACGGGCTGCTTGGGATCGAGCGCAAAGGGGAGCTTGTAAGGAGGAAGAAAGCGTTCAACCTGCTCGACCGTTGGAAGCTCGACGTCGCCCGAAATGTGCGACACGAAGTAACCGTCCTGACAGATCATCTGCGGAAGCAACAGGCGCGGGTCCTCACCGATGGCGTACCCGAGGAGCTGCTTGTCGAAGACCTCCTGCGGGGTTGCGGCCCAACCCATCAGCCAACCCATGTCGCGCGTGCAGAGTGCATCCGTATGCTCCGACCCGAAGTCGCCGGGAGGATCGAGGGTGCGGTCCGCGATCGCCATCTGTATGGGAACGCGAGCGCCCGCCGCGGGCGAATAGACCTCGAACGCGTAGGTCACTCCCACACCCGAAGAGCCCGTGAAGGCGCGGGCGCCACACGAACCGGCGCCCAATGCGGCACTTATCTGAGCGTGCTCTCCGTCCGAGTGGAGGTATTCGGCGTCGAGGAGCCCGTCGGCTATGAACTGAGCCAGGTTCATCATGATCGCGGTGTACGGACGGATCGGATAGGCGGTGATCACGTCGACGTCGGCGAAGAGCGCGCCGTAAGCGGAGGCCGCACATCCGTTCAGGCGCAAGGTCGTGCCGCCGAGATCGGAGAGCTTTTCGGCCCGGTCGATGCCGGGGGTGACTCCGAGGTCGGAGGAACCCTCGCCTCGGGTGAGCGTCTCGACAGACTTGTCTGGAATCGTCGTCTGAGCCACGGTCCTACCTCCTCTTCCCGTTTCCAGAGGTGGCACCCACCCTGCGGCGGCGGGCCGCGTCGTACTCGGCGATGGCATCCTCCTGCAGCTTGGCGATGGGGATGGACTGCTCCGCGTGAGAGCCGTCGTAAACGGAGAAGGCGGTCTCCATCCTGGTCACATCGTCCTCATCTTCGAACTCCAACTCCGGAACCTTCTCGAGGC
>JBOGWV010000001.1:0-16294 GCA_050693975.1 Actinomycetota bacterium | reverse complement strand
TCGATCGCTGGGTGCACCCGGAGGAGTTCGACCGCTACAAGACCTACGGCGAGGGAGAACTGGACTTCGCCTGGGTGGAGTCCGGCCCCCTGGTGCGTTCGAGCTACAAGGCGGGGCAGCAATTCCGAGCGGCGGCGGACAGGATCACTGCGCGCGCTCGCTAACCTACGCAGCATGAACAAAACTAGCGATCGTCTCGACGATCGCGCCCGCAGAAAAACGGACTTCTCGCGCGCCCTCGCGGCCCTAGCGGTGACGGTCCTGTTCGTTCTCCCTCTGTTCTTCATGCTCGCCGGTTCCCTGCGACGGCCCGGCCTCGCCCCGCCGGACGGGTTCGAGTGGATCCCCGCAGCCCGGACTTGGTCGAACTACTCTTTTGCCGGCGACATCGTGCCGCTCGCTCGGTACGCGCTGAACTCGCTCGTGGTGGTGGCCGTCGCCGTGCCGCTCACCGTGCTGATCGCGTCGTGGGCCGGGTTCGCCATAGCGACCGCCGAGCCGCGCACCAGAAAACGGCTCGTGATCGCCTCGGTGGTCGCGCTGATGGTCCCGCTGAGTGCCCTGTGGGTCGCGCGCGCCGCCCTTTACGAGGCGGCAGGAATCATCGACACCCCGCTTGCCCTCATGGCTCCCGCCCTGATGGCGACGACGCCGTTTTACGTGCTGATCTTTGCCCTCGCCTACGGGCGCGTTCCCAAGCACCTCTACGAGGCCGCGGAGCTGGACGGCCTTTCTCCCCTGAAGGTGTGGGCGCGCGTCGCGTTTCCACTCGCGAGGCCCGCCGCGTTCGCCGTAGCGGTGCTCGCATTCGCATGGCACTGGTCGAACTTCACCGACGCGCTCCTCTACATCACGTCGGACGAGCGCTCGACGCTACCTCTCGGCCTCCGCGACCTCTACAGCCTCGAGCCGACGAACCATCCGATCCTGCTCGCCGGTGCGGTGCTGGTGACCCTTCCCGCGGTGGCCGCCTTTCTCTCCGCTCAGCGCGCCTTCTTCACCAAGACCCTGGAGGTTTGATGCTACGAAAAGTTGGCTTGACGCTGCTGGGGGCCGTGTTGCTGGCCGCGTGCTCCAGCTCGAGCGGCTCGGAGAGCGATGTCATCCAGTTGCAGGTTTCGGGCGAGGCCGAGGAAATCACGGTCTACGAGTCGCTCGTCAACGCCTTCGAGAAACAACATCCCGATATCGACGTACAGCTGGTGCCGGTGGCGGACAAGGACGACCACCTCGCCAAGCTGACCACCTCCTTTTCGACCGGCAACCCGCCGGACGTCTATCTGATCAACTTCCGCGAGTACTCGCAGTACGTGGCGCGCGGAGCTGTGGATGCGGTGGGGCCCTATCTCGACGAGGTGGGGGTCGACCTCGGCGATTACTACGATCCGCCGCTCGAGGCGTTCACCTACGACGGGGAGCTGCAGTGCATGCCCCAGAACATCTCGTCACTGGTCGTTTACTACAACACCAAGTTGCTCCGATCCGCCGGGCTCGAGCGGCCTCCCGCGGACTGGGACTGGAACGAGTTCCGGCGCTACGCGCTCGAATTGACCGGCGGTGACGTGAGGGGGCTCGGTATCGAGCCGAACGTCATCCGCCTGGCCCCCTTCGTGTGGTCCAACGGTGGCGAGCTCAACGACGATCCCGATCAACCCACCAGGTTCACGCTCGAGGAACCGGCGTCGCGCGAGGCGCTCGAGTTCATCGTGTCGCTCGTGCGCGACGACGGTGTGGTGCCCACCGAGAACGAGATTGCCGCACAGGATCTCGAAACCCGTTTCGTCGCCGGCAAGCTCGGGATGCTCCTGTCCTCCCGGCGCGAGGTTCCGGCCTTTCGGGAGGTGGCCGGCCTTAAGTTCGACGTGGCTCCGCTGCCCACTTCCGAACAACGAGCCGGCATCCTCCACTCGGACGCCTACTGCATGGCGGCTGGCGCACCCGCCCCCGACGAAGCCTTCGAGTTTGTGCGCTTCGCGACGGGCAAGCAGGGTCAGACGATCACCGCTCTGGGTGGTCGCACGGTGCCATCGATGATCGAGGTGGCCGAATCGGGTGCGTTTCTCGACCCGACCCGTGCTCCACGTCACTCCCAGGTCTTCCTCGACGGAGTCGACTTCATACGTCGCACCCCGGTGATTCCCACCTGGCCGGAGATCGAGGACGAGGCCGAGGAGATACTCACGCGGATGTTCTACGAGGCCGATTACTCGATCGAAGACGGACTAAGTGAGCTGGACGAGGCCACGGGAACCCTGTTCGAAGAGGGCTCCGGCACTTGAGCGTTGGAGTGCGCGCGCTCCACAAGAGCTATCCGCCGTCGAGGCGTGGCGAGGAGCCCGTGCCCGCCCTTCAGGGTGTCGATCTCGATGCCGAGCACGCAGAGCTGTTCGTCATCGTAGGACCTTCCGGATCCGGCAAGTCGACTTTGCTGCGCACGATCGCCGGGCTCGAGCGGCCCGACGCCGGCCATGTGCTGATCGCGGGTAAGGACGTGACGCGCACGCGTCCCGGTGACCGCGATGTCGCGATGGTGTTTCAGGAGTACGCACTCTACCCGCACGTGACGGTGAACGGCAACATCTCCTTTGCATTGCGGGCTCGCAAGATGGCGTCATCCGAGATCGCAAGACGAGTGGCGAGCGCGACGGCGTTGCTGGGACTGGGCGCTCTCTTGCAGCGCAAGCCTCCCGAGCTTTCGGGTGGCGAGCGCCAGCGAGTCGCTCTAGCCCGCGCGATAGTGCGCGACCCGCGGGCCTTCTTGCTCGATGAACCGTTGTCCAACCTCGATGCGGAACTGCGCGCTCGTACGCGCTCTGACATTCGGAGACTCCAGAGGGACCTCGGCAAGACGATGATCTACGTGACGCACGATCAGATCGAGGCCATGACGATGGGGGATCGCGTTGCGGTACTGCGCGGCGGGCGCGTGGAACAGGTGGGAACACCTATCGAGATTTACGACCGCCCCGCCAACACCTTTGTCGCCACGTTCTTTGGGTCTCCACCGATGAACATGTTTCCGGCGGAGCTGAGCCCCGATCACGCGCGGGCCGGTACGCTCGGCGTGCGTCCGGAAGATGTGTCCCTCGTGGGTAATGACTTTGCCAAGCTAATGGGCGAGGTGACTCTGGTCGAGATCATCGGCAGCGAGGCAATCGTTCACGTCGCCGTCGAACATGGAGGTTTCCTGCTGAAGGCCTCGCGCCGCGACGCTCCCGCGATAACGGACAAGGTGGGCTTGAACTTCCCCGAGGGGTCCTTGCACGCGTTCGACTCCGATGGAAGACGAATGTGAGTACCCGCCCCCGGCCCCCCTCGACGATCCTGGCATCGCCCTACCTGGTGGGGCTGATCTTGCTCGTTGCGCTGCCGGTACTGGGAACGCTGTACCTCGCGTTTACCGACTACTTCGGGATCGTTGCACCCGAGCTCAACGGGATCGACAACTTCACCCGGATGCTGGCGTCGGATCGCTTCTGGACCGCGCTCGGGAACTCGTTCATCTACGTCGCCATCGCCGTCCCCCTGCGCGTGGTGGCGGCCGTTGGCCTGGCTCTGCTGCTTCACCGTCGTGCGCGCGGCGTGGGTGGGGCGCGCGCCGCCGTGTTCCTCCCCACGGTCGTGCCCGACATCGCCTACGCGCTGCTGTGGCTCTACATCTTCAACCCGTTATTCGGGCCATTGACGCTCGGGCTGGAATCCGTCGGCCTGAGCTCGCCCGAATGGTTGACGGATCCGGCGACCGCGCGCTTCTCAGTAGCCCTCATGAGCGTCTTTCAGATCGGGGAGGGGTTCGTGATCGCGCTTGCGGTGCGACGCAGCATTCCCGGCAATCTGTACGAGGCAGCCGCGGTGGACGGAGCGTCGCCATGGTTTGCCCTGTCGCGCGTGACCCTGCCCCTGATGGCTCCGGTCCTCGCGCTGCTCGCGCTGCGGGATGTCATCCTCAGCTTCCAGGCGAATTTCGTCCCGGCGCTGATCGTGACCGACGGCGGGCCTCGCTTCGCCACGTACTTTCTGCCGCTGTACGTGTATCGCGAGGGTTTTCGATACGGGAGGTTGGGTTACGCCGCGGCGGTGACCCTGACCATGTTCGTGATCACCGCGGTCGTGGTGGGGGTGCAGTACCGGCTCGCTCGTAGATGGCGGCTCATTTGAGGCACCATTCTGCGGTCCGGCCGAGCCCGCCCCGCTATTCGAGCAGCGCCTCTTCCGAGATCTTCTCGACGTTGCCGCAACGACAGCAGAAACACTTCGAGGGGTCCGACGTGTCCCGGTCCCACACGGTGGGAGCGTCACAGTTAGGACAGATGTGCACTTTGCTGACGGTCGGCGTCACTTTGTTTGCTCCTATTGCTGAGGTGATCGGTTGTTGCCCACCGATACCGGAAGCTAAACAGGATCGGTTGCCTTATTGACGGATTGTCGGCCTCAAAGGTTGCCGCTTGAGCTCAGGAAAGAGAATCGAGCGCGCGGCAGAGATCGGTCCACAGGTCTTCGATGAACTCGCAGCCGACGTTGAGCCGCAGGAGACCATCGGGCACGGCCTCCTCGCCCGCGTACTTGCTGCGACGGTCGATCGTCGTCTCGATCCCGCCCAGCGAGGTCGCGTCGACGATGAGCCGGAGCGCGCCGGTCACCTCATCGGCCGTGGTGGCCGAGGCGACCTCGAAGCAGAGCATCCCCCCGTAGCCGTTCATCTGGCGGCTCGCAAGCTCATGACCCGGATCGTGCTTTAGCCCCGGATATCGAACCCGCGTCACCGCCGGGTGGGCATCGAGCCTCATGGCAAGCGCGCCGGCGTTGTCCTGCGCGCGCTCGAGCCGGAGGGGGAGCGTGCGCAGGCCGCGCAGCGCCAGCCACGATTCCATGGGCCCTGCGATGGCCCCGTAGAGCGACCGCAACTCCAAGAGCTCGTCGTAGGTCTTCTGGTCGCGGACGACCACCGCGCCCAGCACCAGATCCGAGTGCCCGGAGATGTATTTGGTGATGCTGTGAACGACGATGTCGGCGCCGAGATCAAGGGGGCGTTGCAGGAGGGGGGTTGCGAAGGTGTTGTCTACCGCGACGAGCGTCCCGAGCTCGTGTGCACCCTCCGCTAACGAGGCGATATCGGCGATGCTCATGAGCGGATTGGTCGGACTCTCGAGCCAGAGCAAGTCGGCACCTTCGCACGCCGCAAGGGTCGCGTTCGTATCCGAAACGTCCACCTCGCGATAGCTGAGGCGCCCGTCGGTGGCCGCCTCGTAGACGAAGGAGCGAGCGCCGTAGTACGCGTCGAAGGGCATCACTACCGTCGAGCCGACCGGAAGGCGCTCCATCACCGCGCCGACGGCACCCATGCCCGAGGCGAACACCAGCGTACGACCGCCCTCGAGCGCGCCCAGAGCCTCCTCGAGCGCGCTCCAGTTGGGGTTTCCGTGGCGGCCGTAGATGAGCTCGCCTCCGGCAACGAAGGCCGAGCTCAGGGTGACGGGGACGCTCATGGGTGCTTCGGCCCGGCGCTCGCCGCGTCCGGCGGTCACCGCAAGGGTCGACGGATGAAGTTCGTCTTGCACGGTTGCTCCTCGTAAGTGAGTCCCAATTCCTACCTTGGCCGGAGGCCATCTCGGGAGGTTGCTCGTATCCGGATGGTCTACACGGAAGACCGAAGTACGTCATCCTGACGGGGACCAGAGGCAGGGACCAGCTTCGGGGAATGGGGGCCGCAGTGGAGTTGAGGGGGACCGTCGGGATTCTCACCGGCGCGTCGCGGGGCATCGGCGTCTACCTCGCGAGGGAGCTTGCCTCCGCGGGCGTGAACCTGGCACTGGCGGCTCGGTCCTCCGATGGCCTCGAGGAGGTCGCGGACATGGCGCGTGGCAGGGGGGTGAGCGCCATCACGGTTCCGACCGACGTCACCAAACGCTCCGAGCTGCAGAGACTAGTAAGGCGGACGAACGAGGAGCTCGGCGTCGTAGATCTCCTCGTAAACAACGCGGGGATCGAGAAGTACAGCTTCTTCGAGTCGACCGAACCGAACGACATCGAGAACATCTTGAGGACGAACGTGCTCGGCCCCGAGTTGCTTACGCGTTACGTGCTCCCACAGATGATCGAGCGTCGCAAGGGCCACATCGTCAACATGGCATCCGCGTCGGGGGTCACGGCCCTTCCCTACAACACGGCGTACTCGTCGTCCAAGCACGCACTGGTCGGTTTCTCGCGATCCCTACGCGAGGAGATGGTCCCCTACAACGTCGGCGTCTCGGTGATTTGCCCTGGCTACGTTAGCGACGCGGGCATGTTTCATGTATCTAAGGGTGGCGCCTCCCCGCCCGGCATCACTGCAACGGTGGCGCCCGAGCGGGTCGTGAGCCGGACGATCAAGGCGATCGAGCGGAACAAGCCCGAGGTCATCGTCGCATCCGGGCTGGTCAATATCGTCGATGTGCTCCATGCCCTCGCCCCACGCTTCACGACGATGATGGCCCGGCGTTCGGGAGCGTATGACTTCAACAAGCCGCACTAGTGCACAAAAGAATCCCGATTCCTACCTTGGCGAGAGGCCATATGGGCGTGCAGCGCGAGGGGCTCGCGTATGATGCGCGCACTGGACACAAGATTTACTCGAGAAGGCAGCGAGGAGGAAGAGCCGATGACGTACGTCATTGCTGAGCCGTGCATCGGCGTCAAGGACCGGGCGTGCGTCGACGAGTGCCCCGTCGACTGCATCTACGAGGGCGAGGAACAGCTCTGGATCCACCCCGAGGAGTGCGTGGACTGCGATGCCTGCCTTCCCGCCTGTCCCGTCGACGCCATTTTTCCTGCGGACAGCGTCCCCGCCGAATGGGCCGAATACACGCCCAGGCAAGCCCAGTGGTTCGAGGAGCATCCCGAGGCGGCCGGTGGGGCGATGGAGAGTCCCTTCGCTCCCGCCGAGGAGCGCGGCGAGTAGCAATCGCCACGCCTCCCTCCGACTGGGCCCCTCACATCGGGCGCAAGGTCACGATGCGGTACCGGTTGCATGACGAGGAGCACGAACACACCGAACTGCTCGGCGTGCTGCAGGCGGTGGCCGCCGAACCGGACGGCCCCCAGGTGCTCAAGGTGATGGACAAGCGCGGCCAAACGCATGTGGTGGCCGCGAGTGACATCGAGGCCGGCCGTGTTCTCTAGGTACCCCTCTCACCGAAGCAAGCCAAACCTAAGGCCCTTGTTGCAGAGCGCATTAGGATGAATTCAGAGAGAAACCATCCCGTTGAGCGATCGTCCGGATCGTCCGGTAGAAACGTTGTCGGGCGGATCGGAAATGAAGAGAGGACGTAGAGGTGTCGACCCAGATCGCCCCGCCGAAGCAACCGGGGGCTGATCGCAAGGAACTCGAGCAAGTCGTCATTCGTTTCGCTGGGGACTCGGGTGACGGTATGCAGCTCACCGGCGAGCGTTTTACGAGCGCGACCGCGTTCTTCGGCAACGACCTTGCGACACAGCCCGATTTCCCCGCCGAGATTCGTGCTCCGGCCGGCACGATTCCCGGAGTCAGCGCCTTCCAGATTCACTTCAGCGATCACGACATCCTGACGCCGGGGGACGAACCCGGGGTGCTCGTGGCGATGAACCCGGCGGCTCTAAAGGCACACCTGAAGGACCTCATGCTCGGTGGGCTGCTGATCGTGAACTCGGACGCCTTCGACAAGCGCAACCTCGAGAAGGTCGGCTACACCGACAATCCCCTCGAAGACGACTCTCTCAAGGGCTATCAGGTCTACGACATCCCCATGACCTCGATGACGCTCGAGGCGATCAAAGGCAGTGGCCTGAACAAAAAGGAAGCGGGCCGGTGCAAGAACATGTTCGCGCTCGGGGTGATCTCGTGGATGTACGGGCGTCCACTCGAGCCGACCATCGAATGGCTGAACAAGAAGTTCGCGACCAAGCAGGACATCGCCAACGCCAATACCATCGCGCTTAAGGCCGGACACGCTTTCGGTGAGACGGCCGAGCTGACCGCCTTCGAGGTCAAGCCTGCAACCATTGCTCCCGGGATCTACCGCCGCATTACCGGCAACCAGGCCATTGCCTACGGCTTGCTCGCTGCCAGCCTCCAATCAAAGCTGCCCCTGTTCCTGGGGAGCTACCCCATCACCCCCGCGTCGGACATCCTCCACGAGCTGTCCCGCCACAAGAACTTCGGGGTTCGCACGATTCAGGCGGAGGACGAGATCGCGGCTGCGGGGATGGCGCTCGGAGCGGCCTTTTCGGGGCACCTCGGGGTCACGACGACGTCGGGTCCCGGCCTCGACCTCAAGAGCGAGACCCTCGGGCTCGCGATCGCGCTAGAGCTACCCATGATCATCATCGACATCCAGCGCGGCGGCCCCTCGACCGGGCTTCCGACTAAGGCCGAGCAGAGCGACTTGCTTCACGCGCTGTACGGCCGCCACGGCGAGTCGCCGCTGCCCATCGTCGCCGCGTACTCTCCGGCGTCGTGTTTCTGGGCGGCGATCGAGTCGGCGCGCCTAGCGATCAAGTACATGACTCCGGTGATCCTGCTCAGCGACGGCTTCATCGCCAACGGTGCAGAGCCGTGGCGCATCACGTCGCTGGGAAAGTTGCCCGACATCTCGCGCGATTTCACGACGCACCCGAATGTGGGCGACGACTTCTGGCCCTACCTTCGTGACGACACCACTCTGTCGCGCCCCTGGGCCATCCCGGGAACACCGGGCCTCGAACACCGCATCGGGGGACTCGAGAAGGCCGACGGGACCGGCAACATCTCCTACGAGCCCGAGAACCACGAGTACATGAGCGAGTTGCGTGCGGCGAAGATCAAGGCCATCGAGGAGGACATCGACCCACTCGAGTGGCGGGGCGACGCCGACGCCGAGGTGTTGGTGCTCGGCTGGGGTGGCACGTACGGTGCAATCGGTGCGGCCTGTCGACAACTCAGGGTCAAGGGCAAGAAGATCGCCCACGCGAACCTGCGACATCTCTCTCCCTTCCCGAAGAACACCGAGGCCGTGCTGAGGCGCTTCGACAAAGTCATCGTGCCGGAGCTCAACCTGGGGCAGCTCTCGAAGCTGATCCGGTCCGAGTTCCTCATCGACGCGAAATCGATCACGAAGATGCAGGGCCAGCCTTTCAGAGCATCCGAGCTAGAGGAGAAGATCCTGGAGCTGATCACATGAACGACAACGTTTCAGAGGCCACCATGGGCCGGGGGGTGACGGAGGCCTCGGGCGGAGTGGGCACGCTGACCCGCAAGGACTTCGAGTCCGATCAGGAGATCCGCTGGTGTCCCGGTTGCGGCGACTACGCGGTGCTGAGCGCAGTGCAGAACGTAATGCCCGAGCTCGGCATTCCGCGCGAGAAGATCGTGTTCATTTCCGGCATCGGATGCTCGAGCCGCTTCCCGTACTACATGAACACCTACGGCATGCACGGCATCCACGGCCGCGCGGCTGCCATCGCGACGGGGATCGCCACGGCGAGGCCCGACCTACAGGTATGGGTCGTCACCGGCGACGGCGACGGGCTCTCCATCGGGGGCAACCACCTGATCCACGCCCTTCGCAGGAACGTCAATCTCAAGATCCTGCTGTTCAACAACCAGATCTACGGCTTGACCAAGGGCCAGTACTCGCCCACCTCGGAACAGGGCAAGGTGACGAAATCGACGCCGTTCGGCTCGCTCGAGAGTCCCTTCAACCCGATCTCGGTCGCGCTGGGGGCCGAGGCCACGTTTGCGGCACGCACCATCGACGTCGAGCGCAAGCATCTCCCGGAGATGCTGCGCCGCGCGGCCGCGCATCGCGGCAGCGCGTTCATCGAGATCTATCAGAACTGCAACATCTTCAACGACGGCGCGTTCATCGCGCTCACCGGCAAGGAGCGGTCGCAGAACCGCATCTATCTCGAGCACGGCCAACCCGTTCGCTTCGGCCCCAACCAAGAGCACGGGGTGATTGCGCGCGACACCGGACAGCTCGAGATCGTCGATGTGGACGACGTGGGCGAGGGCAAGCTGTTGGTGCACGATGCTCACCGCGACGACCCGAGCCTCGCGTTCTCGCTGTCGCGGCTGGCCGACGGACCGATCTCGCCTACTCCGCTCGGCATCTTCCGCCAGGTCGAACGCCCCGTGTACGGCGATGGGATGGAGTCTCAGCTGCGTGCGGCGGCCGAGAAGGAGGGCCCGGGTAACCTCGAGGAGCTTCTGCTCTCGGGCGACACCTGGACCGTCGAGTAAGGGAACTACATGACAGAGGAGCGCAAGGATCGAGTGGACGAGCGCGCGGCCGAGTTGCAGCGCGATTCGAACGACCCCGATCTCGAGGACCCCGAGGTCGCGCGCAACGCCGCCCGGCAGATACTCGAGGAGTCGGACGACCGCATGGAAGAAGCCGTCCAGGCCGACCCCGAGGGCGACGATCAGATTCGCAGGAAGAGCGAGGAGACCGCGGTCGAGCCCGAGTAGTCTCCCTCTCCATGACCGAGCAGGGGCATGGTGGACTCGCGATCACCCGGGCGCTCAAGTCGCTGGGCGTCGACCATCTATTCACGCTGACGGGCGGGCACATCTTTCCCATCTTCGATGGGGCCAGGGCGGACGGCATCCGCCTGGTGGACGTGCGACACGAGCAGAGTGCAGCATTCGCGGCCGAGGGATGGGCTCGGCTCACGCGTTCGCTCGGTGTCTGCGCGGTCACCGCGGGACCGGGAGTGACCAATGCAATGAGCCCGCTGGCCCAGGCGAGGTTCAACCAGGCCCCCGTCCTCGCGCTGGCGGGGCGCGCGCCGGCGTTTCGCTGGGGCAAGGGTTCGCTGCAGGAGATCGATCACGTTCCCTTCGTCGACCCGCTGGCACCGGCGCGCACCGTGTCCGATTTCGGAGACATAGGCAAGGCGGTTGTCACCGCGGCTGCGGAGGCCCTCGAGCCTCCGCGCGGCCCCCGCTTCCTCGACTTTCCCCTGGACATCTTGTTCAGCACGGGCGACCTCGGAGAACAGGCGCGCCACGAGCTATCGTCCCCCACGATCACCGGCGCCGATGAGATCGCTCGCCTCCTGGAAGCGTCGGAGCGTCCGGTGCTCATGGCAGGCTCGAACGTCTACCTGGACCGGGCCGAGATGCAGCTTCGGGGCCTCGTGGAACGAGGGCGGATCCCGACCTTCATGAACGGCCAGGGCCGTGGTTGCCTCCCGGCCGACCATGAGCTCGCGTTCGCTCGCAGTCGCTCGCGGGCCTTCAAGGAGGCGGATCTGATCATCGTTGCCGGCGCGCCCTTCGACTTCCGCCTCGGCTTCGGAGAGAACTTCGCCCCCGGCACCAAGGTCGTTCATCTCGACTCCGCGCGCCAGCTCGTCGCCGATCACGTGGAACTGGCGGCGTCGATAGGGGCGCCGTTGAATGCCGCGTTCGACGCCATCACCGAAGAGCTCGCCCGGCCGCCGGACACGCGGGCTTGGGTCGATGCGTTGAGAGCGACCGAGCACGACAAGCTCGAGGCCGTGAAGGCGGATCTCTATTCGGATTCAAGTCCCATCCATCCCCTCCGCATCTACGGAGAGCTCTTGCCCCTGCTCGACCGCAACGCGATCGTCATCGGTGATGGTGGTGACTTCGTTTCGTATGCGGGTCGTGAGGTTCCATCCTACGAACCCGGTTGCTGGCTCGATCCGGGCCCCTTCGGTTGCCTGGGTGTCGGCCCGGGCTATGCGATGGCGGCGCGCCTCGCCCATCCCGAGCGCCAGGTCGTGCTCCTTTACGGCGACGGTGCGCTGGGCTTCTCGGGCATGGAGCTCGAGACCATGGTGCGACTTCATCTACCGGTTGTCGCGGTAGTTGGCAACAACGGCATCTGGGGTCTCGAGAAGCACCCGATGCAGGCGCTCTACGGATACGACGTGGCCGCCGACCTGCAGCCCGAGCTGCGCTACGACCAGATGATGGAGAGCTTCGGAGGTCGAGGCGAGTTCGTCACGGCTCCCGAGGACATCGCCCCGGCACTCAAACGGGCCTTCGCGTCCGGCGAACCGACGCTGGTCAACATCGCCACCGATCCTGCGATCGCTTACCCGAGGTCATCCAATCTAGCCTGAGCGCCGCGGGCGATCCTGCACCCAGGCGACCAATTCGTCCGCGGTCATGTAGTTGAGGATGCGGTCGCGCAGCGCTCCCGCTGCGAGGGCGGTGGCGATGCCCATGTCGATGAAGCTCAGCTCGCGGATGCTGTGAGCGTCTGTGCCGATCGAGATGTGACAGCCCGCTTCGACGGCCAGGGAGGCGAGCGCGGCATTGAGATCCTGACGGTTGGGGTTGCAGTCGATCTCGACGGCCTTGCCCATTTTTGCGGCCTCTGCGAACACGCGTCGCCAGTTGGCGTGAAGACCGGCTCTCGTAGCGTACATGCGACCTCGGGGGTGACCGAGTACGTGGAAATTCGGGTTGCGCAGCGCGGCGAGATACCGGTGGGTCTGGTCGTCGGTGGTGCGAAGACTCGAGTGGAAGGAGCCCAACACGAGGTCGAGGCCCTCGAGATCTTCGGGCTCCATATCGCCCTCGCCGGACGGTGAGATGTTCATTTCCAGCGCGTGCAGCACCTGGAAACCGTCGTCTTGCATTTCATCGTTTAGGTCCGCGATCGCGCGCCCCTGGGCTCGCAGCTCTTCCGGGCTCATGCCGCCGGCGATCTTGAGACCCTGAGAGTGATCGGTGATCGCGATGTACGAGTAGCCGAGGTCCCTGGAGGCCGCGGCCATGCCCTCGAGCGACACATCTCCGTCGCTGTAGGTCGAATGCATCTGCAGGTCTGCATTGATGGCTCCGCGCCAATCGGGATGCCCGTCCACGATCGAAGTGCTGACCGATCGGGACGAAAACCCCGAACGCGACTCGGGAGGGTCGCCGACCTCCGGGGGTTCGGTCATCCAACCCTCGATACGCAGCGCCAGTTTGTCGCCCACCCCGAACAACTCCGTGAGCGAACGTCCCGCTTCGAGCACGTCGGCGGCCTCTTCCGTCCAGGCGAGCGCTCCCCGCGACGCCTTGATGTAGGCGCGCTGCCGGTAGGACTCGGCCTCGGCGGCAGAGCGAGCCAGCAAATCTGCAATCTGAAGGTTGGTGAGCGACATCAGGCGAAGCCTATGGCCTTGCCCCGTGTATCTTCGTTCGATGCGGGACTTGCTAGCGGGCGCAATTGATGCGGCCACGGACGCCGGCGCCACCTACGCCGACGCACGCGCGGTCGAGGGGACCTCGGAGACCATCTCTGCGCGCGGCTCGACCGTCGAAGGACTCGACAGATCCGAATCGATGGGCTTCGGTGTGCGCGTTCTTGCCGATGGGGCCTGGGGCTACGCGGCCTCTGCCGACCTCTCGCCACCGGAGATCTCTCGTATCGCGGCTACCGCGGTCGAGGTCGCACGTGCGAGCGCGACGGCCCAGTCCCGTCCCATCGAGTTGGTGGACGAGCCGGTCCACCAGGACACCTGGTCCACGCCTCTCGAGCGCGACCCGTTCGCGGTATCGCTCGAGGACAAGCTGAGCCTTCTGCTCGAGGCCGCCGAAGCCCTCGAGCGGATCGATGGCGTCCGCGTGGGGCGGGGAACCATGGATCTTCATCGTCAGCGCAGCTGGTTTCTCACGTCCGAGGGCACCGACCTCGACCAGACCATCGTGCACGTGGGAGCGGGAATCGAGGCGACGTCGGTCAACGACGGCGAGGTGCAGCAGCGCTCCTATCCGGGATCGTTTCGGGGCCATTTCGAGGCGGGCGGTTACGAAATCATCGAGCGCATGGACCTGGTTGCACACGCCGAGCGAGTCGCAGAGGAGGCGGTTGCGCTGCTGCACGCGCCGGAGTGCCCCGAGGGCAACACCACCCTCGTGCTGGACGGACACCAGGTGATGCTCCAGGTACACGAGTCGGTCGGACACCCGACCGAGTTGGATCGGGTGCTCGGAATGGAGGCCGCCTTCGCGGGAACCTCGTTCGTGGGCATCCCCGACTTGGGCTCGCTACGTTACGGCTCCGAGCACGTGAGCATCCAATCCGATGCCACCACGCCGGGCGGACTCGGCACCTACGGCTACGACGACGAGGGCGTCGCCGCACAGAGCACCGATTTGGTACGCGACGGCATCCTGGTCGGATTCCAGACCTCGCGCGAGACCGCCGCGGCCGCGGGGGAAAGTCGAAGCAACGGCACCATGCGAGCCGAGGGGTGGGAGAACTTTCCCCTGATCAGAATGCCGAATATCAATCTGCTTCCAGGTGAGGGGTCGCTCGAAGAGCTCATCGGCGACGTCGACGAGGGCGTGTTCATGTCCACCAACAAGTCATGGTCGATCGACGACAAGCGCAACAACTTTCAGTTCGGTTGCGAAATCGGGTGGGCCATCGAGCGAGGGAAGCTCACTCGCATGCTGAAGAACCCGCGCTACACAGGGATCACTCCCGTCTTCTGGGGGTCGTGCGACGCGGTCGCCGGACCCGGGGAATGGCGGATTCATGGCACTCCCAACTGCGGAAAGGGCCAGCCGGGACAGACCATGCGGGTCGGCCACGGAACCTCGCCGGCTCGCTTTCGAAACGTATCGATAGGAACCTCGCAATCGGCATGACCGGACCAACCGGCACCCCCGTCGACCACGAGCTCGCGAGACGGGCGGCCGAGGCGGTACTGGACTTCGACGGGGCCGACGACGTCGAGGTTGTCGTCATGGGCTCCCGCACGGGTCTCACTCGCTACGCCCGCTCGGAGATCATCCAGAACACGGTCCGGAGCGAAGTGCGCGCCTACGTGCGCGTGGTTACAGGCGCTCAAGTAGCGACCACTGTGACCACCCAGCTCGACGCCGAACACATGCGTCGCGCCGCGGCAAGTGCGCTCGAGGCGGCGCAGGCCGCGCGTCCGGACTCCGAATGGCCCGGGTTGCCGTCACCCGATCAGGTTGGGAGCGCCGAGGGGCTGTTTCGCTACGACGAAGCCACCGCCAGCGCGCCTCCTTCGGTGCGCGCCGACAAGGTGGCGGGGATCCTTTCCGCGGCCGAGGTCACCAACGCGGCGGGAGTATTCGAGACCAGCGCCCACAGTTTCTCGGTCCTGTCCTCGGCGGGAATGGACTGCTTCGACGCCCACACCCGTTGCGTGACCACCTGTCTCGTGGACACCGGCAGCGCGACCGGATGGGGGGAGGCTTCCTCTTACGCCGCAGGTAGCGTCGATGCCCAGGCGGCCGCGCGCAAGGCCCTCGCCAAGGCCACTCGCAGCGCCTCGGCGGAGCATGCGACCGCCGGCCGCTACACCGTCGTGCTCGAGCCGCCCGCGGTCGCGACGCTGATCGAGTTCCTCTCGTACTGCGGCATGGGGGCCAAGCAGGTCATCGAGGGCGAGAGCTTCCTCACCGGCAAGCAGGGCAAGAAGGTGGCGTCGCCGGCGATCACCGTGGCGGACGACGTCTGGCACGAGGGTTCGGTGGGGATCGGATTCGACTTCGAGGGCGTCCCTAAACAACGCGTTGCGGTCATCGACGGCGGCGTTGCTACCGGGCCGGTGACCGACTGGCGCACGTCCCGCAAGCTCGCGGTCGCGGCGACGGGACACGGATCGGGCTCGAGCGAGTTCGGGCCTTATGCATCCCACCTGGTGCTCGAGGCCGGCGAGGACTCGTTTGACGACCTGATCGCCGGAGTGGACGACGGCTTTGTCGTCACGCGCTTTCACTACGTCAACATCCTCGACCGACCCTCGACGCTGCTCACCGGAATGACGCGAGATGGAACCTTCCGCGTACGTGGTGGCGAGCCGGCGGAGCCGGTTCACAACTTCCGCTTTGCCCAGGGCGTGCTCGATGCGCTCGCTTCGGTAACCGGAGTGGGCCGCGACGTAAGCGCTTTCGCTCCGGACTATGGCTCGTTCGGCTGTACCGTGGCGCCGGCGTTGCGAATCGAGGACTTCAACTTCGCCTCGACGACGTCCCACTGATCGTCGTTCCGTTCACAAGGGCACACGGAGTCGATGCACGAGGTCTGGCACATCACCATCCTGGCCGCCACTCTGTTCGCGGCCGCCGGCGGGGCCATCCTGCTGCTCGCCCCCCTGGTTTTCGACAGTCCTCCTCCGGGAATAGCCAAATATCGACCCGCTCTGCTGGTGGCCATCGGGGCGGCAATCGTATTGGTGATCCTGGAATGGACCGTTGTCCACTGATGTTTCCTATACTGGACGTGCGCCCATCTGTACGTGGGTCGACATAAGGAGGATTCCACCTGTGGCGATGACCGAGAACGCCCAGCAGATATTG